>JAIOIM010000098.1 GCA_019912505.1 Ignavibacteriaceae bacterium | reverse complement strand
CTTTATATTCTTTGGTATGTTTTAATAATTCCCCAATTTCCGCCGCTGCGTCCATCACATGCGAAAGATCGGCACTCCCGTCTTCCCCTTGCGGTGTTGGCAGACATAAAAATATTAAGGTTGAGTTATTTATTGCATCTGCAAGATCATCGGAAAAGATTATTCTTTTTTGGTCTAAATTTCTTTTGTAAATTATTTCAAGACCCGGCTCATATATCGTAACATTACCGTTTTTTAATTTATCAAGTTTGTCGGCATTATTATCCACACAAATTACATTATTGCCCATTTCGGCAAAACATGTACCGGATACTAAACCGACGTAACCCGTGCCGATTACTGATATGTTCAATGTTGAATTCCTTTGTTTTTCATAGTAAAAATAATTACAGTTTTGGGAGGAGTGAGTGAAGTGATGGAGAGACTGAAATGACGGAGAGACATAGGGACTTAGTGACGAGGGGACTGTGGGACTGGTATCAGTAACTCCATTTTTCTGGTTGCAAGGACATATTGACCAATTTGCCTATTATTTGATCGTACTTTTCATTAAGACCGCTGTACATTGTTTCATTGATGTAATTGCATTTAAAACAATACTCTAACCATACTTGAGTTTCTGCCGCTTCTCCCTCAGAATCGGAAAGTTTAGAAACAAATGATTTGGGATATTTTCTTTTTCGAAATGCTTCGCTTAAATTGGCACAAACAGAGCGGGATGATCTCCTTATTTGGTCTGATAATGAATATTTTTCTTCAATGGGAAAAGTTTTTGTAAGCTCAAATATTTTCATCGAAGCCTCAAAACTCAATTTATAAACATCTAATTCCCCATGCGATCTAATCTTCATCTCAAACTCACTAAGTCTTTTCTTCCCCAAGTCTCCCCATCTACTTTTCCCTCAGTCTCTTCGTCTCCATGTCTCCCCGTCGCTTCTCCCTTCAGTCCCTCCGTCTCTAACTCAATACGCATTCGGATCTCCCTTAACCATCAACCACACGGTTAAAAAGATAATATTTATGTCGAGCCAGAATGACCAGTTTTCTATGTACCAGAGATCGTGGTCTACACGTTTTTGCATTAGGTCGCGCGTACCTGTTTCCCCCCGAAAACCGTTAACTTGTGCCCAGCCAGTGATGCCTGGTTTTACTATATGACGCTGCATATAAAGTTTTATTTTTTTTCTAGATTCAATATTTAAAGTACCGGGGTGAGGCCTGGGACCGACAATACTCATTTCACCCTTTAGTACGTTCCAGAACTGCGGAAGCTCATCTAAATTTGTTTTTCTTAAAATTCTCCCTATGCCGGTAATACGCGGATCATCTTTTGTTGCCTGTTGAAATTTTCCGTTTTCATCGATGTCTTTACTAGTAATTACCATAGAACGGAATTTATATGTAATAAACTTTTTATTATTCCGCCCCCATCGTGATTGCTTAAACAACACAGGACCGGGCGAACCTATCTTTATTACAGCCCCAATTAGCGGCCATAACCAGGAAAAAACAAGAAGAAAGAGAATTGATGTAAACATAATGTCAAAAGTTCTTTTTAATAACCGCCATTGGAAGTCGTTAATTCTATCATCGCGAACAGAAATTACTGGGAAGCGGTCGAACATTGAAACAGTATATTTGTCGGATACAAACTTAAAATAATCTGGTATTATCTTTATTCTTGTGGTATATCTTTCGCAAGTTTGTATTACCTCCTCAAGCCGCTCGGTAGCGTAATTTGGGAGGGCAATGATAACATTATCTACCGCTTTTTTTTCAAGAACATTTTCTAAATTGCTTATGGGTCCTAGATATTCACCGTTTAATTTGGGTATTTCTTTGTCGTCTAAAAAACCAACCAACCTATAACCAAAGTGAGGATTTGTAAGAATGGTTTCAAAAAAATTCATGCCTACTTCGCCGGCGCCGACAATAAGTATATTCCTTAAATTCTTCCCCCGTTTTCTAAAATATCCAAGCAGTAATCGGAAGGAATATCTTTCCAACGTCAATAATAGAACCAAAAAACCTGTATATACAAGAACATAAGCCCGTAAAAATTGTAATTCTTTTAAAATGAAATCAAGCACTATTACAGCAAGGGATTGAACAAGTATAGCCCGAAAAAGACTAATAAGCTCATAAGAAAAATTACGCGAGCGGAACTCGTCGTAAAGCTGCAGAGTGTGGGCAGTAAAAAACCAAATGAGTACCAGGGAAAAGAAAAAAAACTCTAATTCGTAAAAATGAAGCGAATAATAAACTGGCTGTACAATAAAAACCGAAAGCCAAAACGCGGCAGCTATAACAAAAAAGTCTGCTATGTATCTTAAATAATATAAGGACGAGCGTTGTATTTGCATTAATTATTTATGCGTAATATTTAATAAATCTCTATCTTCTGATGCCTCTAAGCTATGCCGTTTAACCGGTTTTATAATAAGCGTAACTCCGTTTGCCGCAGCATAAATTCCGTCATTAATAATAAAATTAATTTTACCCTATATAATATAAAATATTTTTGCAATATCTTCATGTTTTTGGGAATTAACTTTTTGTACTTTTATGAACATAACTAAACGAAATATGTATTTAGAGGTTGGAATTTGTTAGATTCGGGTATTAATATCGATATCTTGATGAAATTGCTTAGGAGTTGGACATCTCAAAACCAACTTCTGTGAAATTAGCTAAAGAGATTAGTCGAGAAATTGACATGAAGAAATTTATGAGTAAAGCAAGTTTCTTGTAGGCACAATCTCCGAAAATGAAGAGATGATAAAATCGTTTGTTGAACAATACCGCCGCATAGCTAAAGATGGAGTAGCTTCTAAAAAGGCTTACAACCTATTTACCGGTAGAATATTTAAAAAGTTTTCTAGGCTATGATGAAACGGTTAAAAGCAATAATGTTAAAAATGGGAAAAATAGAACTGAAGTAGAGGGTGTTACTTTTGTCTTTGACAAGGGTACAAAATTAACAATAGAAAATGTACGACTAAGGAAGAGGATTGCGACTTTTGAGAAGGAATAGTTTGAAAATTTCTTAGAATCGAAAAAAACCCATGATAGACGAACTCATTTTTCGGTAGTAGACAAAGCCAAAACAGAAACCGGGGCGGCATCAATACCATTAATCAGTAGTGGAGACACAATTAGTTGAATTGGCGATTCAGGCAAATCGACAAGATGCATATCTTCTATTACTGTTATGAAATCATGAGACCCACCTAGAAATGCTCTGTGAGCTTCTTTACCTAATTTTCTATGTTTAAAAGAAGTTAGAGAAATGAAATCAAACCCAATTGTTCTGATGCGTGGTAGCCTGTCCCTCAAATAATCAGCAACGGAAGGGTCGATACCTGGATTTGCTTCCCAATAAATATTCTGACTTCTAAATTTTTCAAAACATGTTCTGATCAGAATAATTTCACAATTTTTGTCTATTTCAATTTCAGATAAGTCAGCCGGGATAATCAGTTCGCCTTTATCCTTAGGAACATCAATTAAAGCGACTTTATTATAAATCCAATAGCCGGGGTCAAAATCATTTAATGTTTTTCCATCATCAAAAAAATGTTTTGGCAAATCAATGTGGGTACCCATATGATTAGTCGAAAAACAGATTGAAAATGAATTTGCAGTATCTCCTTTTGCGATCAAGGAGTTTTCATTAATAGTAAATTTATCTCTGTTCCCATAAGTAGGTGTATTTATATCCAAAAAATGAGAAAGATAAATATACTTTTTACTCATTTGCCAACCTTCTTTTCATTAAATATTCTGCGAACACGAAATCATCCATATCATCAATATCAACAGCTTCTATTTTCTCAATAGGAAAATACTTCGGCTTTGCACCAATCCTATTTCTTGATTGAAAAAACGATTCTCGCGAAAAAATATAAATACATGAATTTTCTTCGTAAACAGGGGGAAGATCTTGAGTTTTAATAAGTTTTGCAGGATCATGGTTGATAGGAATTCCATTCTCAAAAAACAACCTTGTCTGAAGCGAAGTAACTGAAAAAAGAGAATCAAATTCATTTTGAGAAAAAAAAACTTTAATGCTTTTATCTATCGATTCCGCTGTTAACAGTGGATTAGTACTATGCGTTTGTAAAAAATAATCTCCCTCGGTTATTGAGAGGTCATGTTCCATGATTAAATTTGCTTCATTAGAATTAACTGTAAGTAGATAAT
>JAIOIM010000097.1 GCA_019912505.1 Ignavibacteriaceae bacterium | reverse complement strand
TAGTGGGTTGGGCGGCTTGTTTGCCGGGGACACTTATAACAGGAAAATTCATAACAATAAACCTATAGATAAGAATTAACAATGACGCAAATCCAACCGTAACAGAAATTTCACCGAAAGATGGGAAATATGATTCGGTTGCGTAAGGCGGGGTATAAGCTACAATAAAATTATTTATTCGGTTTAGCAATACACCAAATACAACTAAAGCAGATGCAGTAAAAAGCAGAGGCGGTGATTTTAAAACTTTTGGTGAAAGGAACATTCTTAAAGGAATTATTACTCCGAAGAGAAGTTCGATGGTAAACATAATACTTGCGGTATTAAATTCGGTTAGATAAACAAAAGTTTCGCGGATGAACATATCACCAACTTTAAATGCCAGATAAATTCCAAGTAAAGGTGCAATCATAGATCCTAATCTTGAAAGCACGTGCATCTCAGGTTTTAACTTTAATGAACGCGAAGCAATTAGCGATTCGAAAATCACCATTGGAAATCCTACAGAAATTGCGGATACTAAAAATAAAAGCGGAAGGATGGGAGTCTGCCAAAGAGGATGCATTTTAGCTCCGGCAATAATCATTAAAGTTCCAAGTGATGACTGATGAAGTGTTGACAGAACTACTCCTGCTATTATGAAAACAAACATTGTTTTTGAAAGTCCGCGATCGAGCAATCTCAACATTTTATCAACAAACTTATTTAAACCTGATAGAAACCAGGGTAAATTAACTTTTCCAATAAATCTTTCAGTAACAATTGGGAGAAATTCAATATAGAGAACACTCATATAAATCATAACGCAAATACCAACCTCAAACAAAGCTGAGTTACCATTCCACATAACAAGCGGATGCCAAATGAAGTACCATCTTCCGATATCAACAAAAACTCCCATGGCAACAAAAGTGTATCCAAGCATAGCAGTAAGCAGCGCAGGACGAATAATTGAGGCATATTTTTCGCGATGCATAACATGACCTAGAGCAGCAGTTGTAAATCCACCGGCAGCAAGTGCAACACCGGCAGCTACATCAACTCCAATCCATAATCCCCAGGGAAACTGATTATTAAGATTTGTAACAGCGCCAAGCCCGAAGAAAAATCTTCCCATCAGAAATACTAACCCGTTAAGTGCAATTACAACGAGCACCCACACACCGATAGTAAAAAACGGCTTTTTAATCGGAACGGGATTAACTGATTCGTGGTTCATGCCTCTTCCTCCTTATCTATTTCTTTACGGCGTTTTGTAATCCACATTAAACCGCCAAGCAAAGCGTACAAAGAAACAGGGGGGACAAAGTAAGCAAATATACCGTGCTGAATTGATTCTGAAACCCCGGGGGCAGGTTTTTCATCAAGCTTTGGAAAATCAAGCTCCTTAAAATCTTTACTGGAAAGGTACATCCATGAGGTTCCTCCAACTTCATATTCCCCGAAAATATTTGCATCATAACGGTCAGGATTTCTTCTAATTCTATCACGAGCTATTTTTACAAGTTCTGTTCGTGGCGCATACGTAAGTGCTTCAACCGGACATATGTTTACGCAAGCCGGGAGCTTTCCTACTTTTGTTAGTTCAAAACAAAAATCACATTTCATAATTTTGGGACTAAGAGCTTTTTCATACTCAAATGCCGGAATTTGAAACGGACATGCAGCCATACAATACCGGCAGCCGATGCACATATCAGTATCCCAAATAACTGCGCCGTTCTCTTGCTTTGAAAAAGCACCGACTATACACGCAGAAACGCAAGCCGGGTGATCGCAGTGCATACATTGTACTTTTACATCTATAGGTAGGTTTGAATTTTTTCCGTGAGGGTATTCATTAACAACTGTCAGGGCTGTGTGATCCGGTCTCCTTTTCTTTTCTAAAATTTTTCTGTCTTCATAAGATTCCAGATTACCGGCGGGTAAATTATGAGCGTCTTTACAAGCCCATTCACAATTTCTGCAACCAACACAAACAGTTGTATCGACTAAAACCCCCATTCTGTCTTCGGATAAAATATTTTTTGGACCTGCTTTTGCTGTTGTTGACGAGAGACCCGCAACTCCAGCACCAATTAAGGCAGATTGTTTTAGAAAATCACGACGACTTTTGCCAGACATTTTCCCGTCCTTTCAAAAAATGTGACGCTAATTAAACAGTTAATTAAAACCACTTTCCATTAACCAAAATTATGCCATTTTTAAACTATAAGATAATGTGCGAATTTATTGAATATGCCATTAGTTGCGCTGCTAAAACTTGTCTTTTTCAGCAGTTGTACAAATAAAATTCTCAACAGTGACAATTTAATTTCTTCTTTTTTATGATAGAGAATGTTGAATAAGCAAACAATTTTTTAGAAAAGCTAAAGATTATGAACATAATTCTATTATTTGGTCGGCAAAATACTTTCCGGATTAATGGTGTGTATAATTTTTCAACTGTAACAACTTTGAAATTTTAAGTTAACAATTGACGTAGTTACTAATCGATTTCCTAAGAAAGCAGAAATTTTTCGAAACCCGAAAACCCCGCACCTAAAAAATTGGGATGTAATTGAAGAAGTATATTTTAGATTTGTTCCCTCTGTTAATTTCAAATTTATTATCAGAAATTTTTGTTCTAATAAATTTTGTTTTTAATATTAGGACGAGTCTGAATATTAAAAATTTAAAAAGTAAATGAATAACAAAATTGAAACCCGGCTTGGAGATATAACCAAACTTAAGGTTGATGCTATAGTAAACGCGGCAAACAATTCGCTACTGGGCGGCGGCGGTGTAGATGGGGCTATCCATCGTGCAGCCGGACCAAAACTTTTGGAAGCTACAAAAAAATTAAACGGCTGCGCAACCGGCGAAGCAAAAATAACAAGCGGGTTTAATCTTCCCGCAAAGTTTATCATTCACACCGTTGGACCGGTATGGTTTGGAGGGGATAATAATGAAGATACGCTTCTTGCAAATTGTTATCACAGTTCATTAAAACTAGCAGTCGAAAATTCAGTTTCGTCAATTGCATTCCCGGCAATCAGCACTGGTATTTACGGCTTCCCTTTAGAACGTGCGGCTAATATTGCGTTACACGAAACAAGATTATTTTTAGAAGATGATGATTCTATCAAAAAGATTATATTTATTTGTTTCGATGAGCGGACATTCGATGTTTATAAAAAACTAACATCTTTAAAATAACGGCATCATCTTAAAAAAATTATCGCAATACCGGCAACGGCAATAAATGCCCCCCTATTGCGCGCCAGGAAAGTTTCTCTTTGAAATAATATCTAACCATTGGAAGCATTATTATAGGCATTGTCGACATCAATGTAGCAGCGATGCCAACCTTTGTATTTGCTATTGCAATAAGGCTGAATGTTATACCAAGGTAAGGTCCGAAAAAAGTTCCTATTGCAGTTGATGTTAATGCTTTCGGGTTTTCTTTGTAAACTTTTATAGGGTTTTTGTAACGCCGCATCAGTACTGCAAGAATTGTAAGAATAATAACCGATGAAATAATTCTTACAAATGTTGCTACAATTTTATTTACTTCCCCTTCTTCGAAAGCAAATTTTGCAAAAATTAAACCGCCCGCTTGTCCTAAGGCTCCCATTAATCCGTGGAAAATACCAATTTTACTTATTCTATATTCTGATGTCTCAGTTTCCTTTCTTTCAGAAATAACAAGAACAACACCGCCTATAGTAATTGCCATACCGAGGATACCCCACATTGACATATCTTCACCAAGAAATATGTACGCAAGCACCCCGCTCATTACCGGCGATAACGCCATCATCAGCATACCTATCCGCGCGCCTATATATTGGAATGATTTGAATAAAAAAGTGTCGCCAATAACAAGCCCAACAATACCGCTTAACACGAGATTAAAAATTTGATTAGCCGAGAGGATATAATCGAACCTGAAAACAACAATAGTTAACGCTAATAATATTGACGCAAGCATCATCCTATTTATATTGAGTGTGAGCGAACCGAGTTTTATTGCCGCCGATGAAAATGCAAAGGATGTTATCGACCAAAATACTGCGGTTAATAAAGCGCTAAGTTCCCCGATATGAGGCATTAATTTTCCTGAATAATTGAGGCGAAAATATAAGAAAAAGGATCAATATATTATCCGTAAAAATGACGAAGGTTGAAAATAAATTACAGTTTTCAAGTAGCCGGTTTAACTAAAATAATTGTTTAAGTTCTATTCAATGAGTCTGGTTTAACATGGTTAAAAATTCAATTTGAGATAGAAAAATAAACCGTTGAAACGGTTTCTTATAATATTTGGTTGTTGTTAACCCACGACTTAAGTCGTGGGTTAATGGGAAAAGATAGAGAACCAAAAACGGTTTCACCTATGCGCTGGGGCGTAACCGTTTCCAACCATTTTAGACCAAACTCATTCAATTTTATCACAACTCTATTATTTAACCTACTATGGTTATAAATTTGCCATGAAAAATAATTTATTTATTTGCTTGAGTTATTGAGATGAACAACTTTACTATCTATTTCCTATTATGGTTCCCGATGGTTATAATTGCCATTGTTAATGGCACTATTAGAGAAAAATTTTTTAGAAAATTTTTAAGCGAATTACATGCACATCAACTGTCTACGCTTACTGCCCTCCTATTATTTGCTCTCTATTTCTGGTTTATTACAGGTCGTTGGAAGCTGGATTCGTCAATGCAGGCTCTTCTAATAGGGGCGATGTGGTTTGCTATGACAGTATTATTCGAATTTGTATTCGGACATTTTGTTATGAACCACTCATGGCAAAAACTTTTTAACGATTACAATTTTTTTGACGGCAGGCTCTGGATTTTTATTTTAATCTGGACGCTGATAGGTTTATACGTAACTTATATTATTAGAAACTAACAACCATCAACTAAATAAATCTATCAATTTTATGAAAATTTTATTAATTGGTGATTCTATAACCAACGGTTTTGATACCGATAAACTGCTGCCTGACATGGAAATAATAAACAAAGGTGTTTACGGAGATAACTCCGTGGGTGTACTTAATAGATTAGCGAATGACGTTGTAACCGAAATGCCCGATTACGTTTACTTCCTAATAGGCACAAATGATTTTGCAATGGGGCGGAGTAATAATCAATTATTAGAAACACTAAAAAAGACCGCTGAATTAATAAAAAAATATCTACCAAAGAGCAAAATAATTTTTACTTCTATTTTACCGACACGCCGGATTGAAAATCGACCAAATGAGAGAATAAACAAAATGAACGAACTTATAAAACAACTTTGTGCTGAATACAAAGCCGAATATTTTACTCTTCATTCAGCTATGAAGGATAAAAGCGGTCAGATGAAAATAGAATATACAAATGACGGTTTGCATTTAACCGATGCAGCGTACAAAACATGGGCAGAAATATTACGCCAGAGACACAGCTAAATTTGAAATGAAAAAATATGACTGTGGTATGGTTTTAGCTCCACGTATAAACCAACCGATTTTATCTCCGCGGTTGAGCGAATATACTCGGCACCTGTAAGCAAGTCCTCAAGCATTATTAAATCATGCGGCACATCAAACGGAAATTTTATTCTGCATTGCGCGGTTCTATCAGAATAATTTATAACAACAAGCCTGCATTGGTTTTGGTAACTCCACAGCCAGCTAAAAAATCTTTCGAAGCTGTAATTTTCCGGAGTTATTTTTTCCGGTTCAATTATTTTCCATTCGCCGTATTTAAATACTCCATCCGAATTTATTTGTAACAGCCTGCCATAATAATCTGAAATGTTTTTTGATACTTTCTCGAAAGGTTCTCTCCCAAGTTGAACTGGGACTTTAATTTTTTTCCCTTCAAACTGTCCGTCGAAATAAAACTTCATTCCTTTAATTGTAGAAACAATTGTCGCGGCGGCTAATGAACGGGCTTCGCCGAATTTTGATACCGCCCGCTGTTCATCGTGGTTTTCGAGAAAGCGAACCGATTTCTGCTGAAAATCGTCATCAGCCGTAAGGTGACCTTTTACACCCCACACATCATTATCGAATAATCTTTCTAAAAGTCTTTTGTCGTATGTATAATCGAAACCAAGTTTTTGAAGTTTCCATTCCAAATCCCAGTATGCTTCAGCAAGAAATATAAAATCATTTCGAATTGATTTTACCGTTCTAATTGCCTCGCTCCAAAATTCTTCATCCGGTTGTTTTGTTTCCTTCAAAACTCCCATCCATGTATTTTGAAAAACATGCGACAGCGAAAGCATTGCCATATCGCACCGAACGCCGTCACAGCATTTGGTTAAAGTAATAAGCCTGTCAACCATTAAACTGCGTGCTGTTTTGCTAAAATAATTTACCTGCACCGTATCTGTCCATGCAGGAAACATCGGGTCTCTGCCGTGAGCAAAGGTGTTGGAATTATGTTTAAAGAAAGTATGCGAATCTTTTTCGAATAAAACATCATCAACATGAAGAAAAACATCAGGAGCAGAATCGAGCAGCGGTGTAGTTGCGCCAAAATGATTGGGGATAAAATCTAAAAATAATTTCATCCCAAGGTCATTTATTCTTTCTTTTAACTCCAGCAGGTCTTCCATCGAGCCGAGGTCAGTATGCACTACGTAATCTTTAATTGCATAAGGGGAACCGATAACATCCTGTTTGCTCCAATCCGGAAGCGCTCTTCTGTAAGATGAAATCAAATCGGAGCTAAGACAGCATTGCTCAACAAGATCCGGACAGTTTTGCCAAACACCCATCAACCAAATAACGCTAATACCTTTTTGTGCTAACGACTCGAAGTATTGGTCGGGTATATCTCTTAGCTTCGATTTATCACCGAAGCGGCGCACCAGCAAGTGAGCATTAATTTCATATAAAACTGAGTTCTTCATAATCTCTCCATTTTGATTTACAAAACTAAACAATTACAACAAATTCTACTGACATATTTACTTTTGGTTGATAATTATTACCTAATTATTATGGTTTTTTTAATATCTTGCAATAAAAACAAATTAAAAATTTATGAAGAACTCTATAATATTATGGATTGCGGCTTTTGTTGTTGTGTTTCTCACTGGCTATTTTGAAAGCGTTACAAATGAAAGTTATCCTGTAACCGGTACATTTGGAATCAGCGGGGAAAAAGTTTCTTATAAATTCAATAAAGTTCACTACGGCAATAAACCGTTCCATTTTTTTATCAGAAGCGATGCTAAAGATATAAATGGTTTTTTATTTTGGAGGAAAGAACAAAATCAAGATTGGAAAAAAGAAAACCTCAGGTGGGTAAATGACGAATTGTACGCTGACATACCGGCGCAGAAACCAGAAACTATTATTGAATACAAAGCTGCTGTAGTTTACAACAACAAAACTTATAGAATCCCTGGCGATAAAATAGTTTTTCTTAAATTTATTGGTGAAGTACCTGCCTCAATATGGGGAGCTTTTTATTTTACTCTTTTTGCAGGTTTAATTATTGGTGTGCGCACCGGGCTTGATTACTTTAACGATAAAGACAAAATAAGAAAATTATCTTTGATAACTGTTTTCTTTTTTTTCGCTTATCTCCTAACCATACCTTTGAAAACAACATTTGAACTCGGCGCATTGAATAACCGGGTACCTGGCTTTACAGAATTATTTTCACTCCAGCCTGTGCTGCTTTTTATAAATTCTTTTTTCGTCATGATAGGGCTATTCAACTTCAAAGAAAAAAAAATAACAGCACTTATCGGCGCTGTAATTATGATTTCTATTTTTCTCTTTGTTCGTTCTTAATTTAACAACCTTATTATTTCGCTGTGAATACCTTTTGATGATGCAACGATGCTTGTGCTATTCACAGGGTCATTGCCGTGATAATCGGTTATTACTGCACCTGCTCCCTTTACAACAGGTATTACGGCAAGCAAGTCCCAGGGTGACATAATAGGATCAACCATCACTTCGGCATAACCTGTTGCGAGGAGATAATATCCATAGCAGTCACCCCAATTACGGTATAGTTTTACTTTTTCGGTTAACGCTTCAAACTTTTTGATGTCCTGGTATTTTTTAATATTCAGATGATCAGTGGTTAGAAGAACCGCGTCATCAAGGGTTTTGCAATCTCTTGCTTTTACAACAGTGCCGTTTAATTCGGCGGTAATGTTATCTCCAATCAAAAATTCATTTAATATCGGTTGGTTTATCACCCCGATTACCGGTTGCCCGTTGTGCAGAAGGGCTATCAACGTACCGAATGTAACGGTGCCGCAAAGAAAACTTTTTGTGCCGTCTATCGGATCAAGAACCCAGCGGTATTCGGCATCCTCATTGTGCAGCCCAAACTCCTCACCGAGTATGCCGTGTTCCGGGTAATGAAACATAATTTCTTCGCGCATAATTTCTTCGGCTTTTTTATCGGCAATAGTTACGGGGGACATATCAACTTTGTTGTCGTATCCTATACCGCTTCTAAAATATTGCCGGACTACTTTCCCGCTCAAATCTGAAAGCCGATGTGCAAATTCTTTAAACTCTTTCATCAAATCCTCGCTTAATTTGTAAAGTTGAAATTATTACAACTTTAACTTAACAAACTTTACGCAAAAATTTGTAAAAGTTCAAGAGTTATATTTCCTTTTCGGGAAGCTTCTTCCGATTCTTCCTTTAATATTAGAATAAACTGTTCAACTCAACGTCCGTGTGGATTGTTTTAAAGCACGATGTTAAAACTGTAAGTTGTAAACTCAATACTTGATAAACAACTGAGGAGGCAAAGGATAAAAATTTATCCAATACGCCAAAAAAAATCCATTATTATTGATCATAACTATCCGAAAGTTTAAGAAATAAGAAAAGCTCCTTATCTTTGAAGTTCGAAAAAACAAACAAGGATAATCAATGGAGCTTTTCAAGAGGAACAAAAATAATAATAAACCTTTAGTACGTCAAATACTAGATTT
>JAIOIM010000096.1 GCA_019912505.1 Ignavibacteriaceae bacterium | reverse complement strand
ATAGATGATAAATTAATAAAGAAAATGCTTCGCTTTAATTGTTTTTTCATGGCACAGCTATTGGAGAACATTGCCGGTATTAAAATTTTTAGAGTCAAATATCAAGGAGTTACTAATGAAAAATAAAGCGCTACTATTTCTTTTCGTTTTATTATTTTTATCTGTGCCGATGCTGTTGGCGCAAGAAAAATCGTCCGATTCTACAAACACTAATTTTAATGATACTACCCAAGCAAAAGAGAAATGGGGCGACTGGAACGATTGGGATAATGAAGACGGCGAATGGCATGAGCATACATCATCAAACGACTGGGAAGATTGGAATTTCCAGTTTAATTTATTTTCTGGAAAAAAACATCCGACCATTTCAGTTTTGTATGGGTTGTCGCAAATAAGTTTAAGACAATTCGGTTCAAAGTTTGCCGAGCCTGCGTTGATGGAATTGAAGTTGGGTTACACCAGGCAGGATACACTTGATAACGCATGCGGGGTTCTTTGGCATAAATTTAATTATGCATATGTAAGTAACATAACTACTGATCTAAAAAAAGTTTCCGCGCTTAATCCCGATCTCGAAACCAACTTATGGCGTTTCGGTTTCGGTTGGGAAAAAGGTTATGGGTACCAGTTCGGCTCAAGTCAAATTATTCCTTACCACGCAAGCGGACTCGAATGGTCGCGCTTAAAAATGATTGAGCAGCCAAGTTTAAATCCGGATAAAATAACAACAAATTATTTTGATAACTCATTCCGTTTCGGAACACATTCTGAAACCGGCATCAGAATAAACCCGATACCGAATATCTCTCTCGAAGTAGGTTACGAAAGAGCCGCGATATTCCCCCGCCTTTTATTCTGGAAGTGGGCATGCAGCGCGTTAATTGAAGTGGCTGCACAAAGCATGCTCGATAAGTTTCTCGATGAAGTTAGTGACGCTTCTCCTTACGCTGTGCCGATAGTTAGCGCGTTGTTGAAGGGCGCCTTGTCTTACGGTATCTATGAATTAAGAGAAGAAAAAATGAATTATCCATTTAATTCAGCTTCGCCGATAATGTACAATCAGGTAAAATTTGGGATGACTTTTATGTTTTAATATATAATAAAGAGAGGTTGTCTTAATTTCAATGGTGCCGCGCACTAAGTCAGCCTCTCTAAATCTTTTATTCGCCGTATGCCTGCCGAAACGCCGACCTCTCTTATCTCTTTTTTCTTATTTCTTATCTCTTCCCTTATAACTTCAGTTCAACTTTCTAGCAACTACAACTATAGTTTTTAATGTTTGCACAACACCGTTATTTTCATTTAACGCTTCCATAAAGACGATGTAAATTCCCATCCTAATGGCATTGCCGCTGTCATCCCGCCCGTCAAAAATTATGCTTCCCTTTGAACCGGTCGCGAAATTATTTTGTAAAGTTCTTACAAGCCGCCCCTTGCTGTCGAATATTTTTATTCGTGCCTGCATGATGACCTGGTTAAGTGAATAACTTATAATTGTATGATCTTCAAAACCATCGTTATCCGGGGAGAATGGATTTGGTGCAACTGCAATACCAGTGGCAGCACTAACTGCGCCGGCGTAAATACTGTTTTCTTTCCCAGGCGTGCCGCCAACATCATCAACACATGTGCTCCAGTTGGCGGGATCGTTGGAATTATTCCCAAATGATATTCTTTCGAGAGAGCGGTTTTTTGTAACCACAAAATTTTTATTATGCCAGTTCGGTAAATAAAAAATAGAGTCGATAACATTTGAGAATAAATCTTTAACAATTAAAACCTCTCCGCTTGCAGATAGCCCAAAGTCAGTTTCATTAGCTATTGAAAGGGGTGAAACCTCAACCTGATACTTGCTATTAATAATTGAATCCGCGGCGAAAGTAAAATATTGTTTGGGCGGCAGCAGCAAAGGAGTTGATGATATTTTATAAATGTCATCTCCCGCGAACATTTTCCATCCGCCTATATTAACAGTATCAGACGTGGAGTTATATAATTCGATGTACTCGCAATTATCAATTCCCGGTTCGTACATAATTTCGTTTATCAGAACATCGCCGTTTATATAAGCCGCTGCGGTGTTTGCTGAGTTTTGCAAACCCGGGGTTGAACCGTTTATATTTAAGGAAGTAATCCAGTTTGTGCTGTCGTTGGTTTCGGTATCGAATGAAATTCGTTCAATCGAGATCCCTTTTTCGCCGCCCCACTTTGATGAATATTTTATGCTGTCAATTACCGCATTGCGAAAATCATAAAGGCAGATACCGTCCGATGTATTGCCGAGCGACCCAAAAGATGAAGTGAATATTTTACAATTTACACCGGGATATAAATGCTTAAATGATGAATCCACCGTGACTATAAAATATTCATCCGGTGCAATCGGCACAGCCTGAGTTGTAATAAAATCTTTTTTCGGAGTAGTTAATAGATCGCTTATCATCCAGTTGAATAAATTGATTGTGTCACTCCCGGCGTTAAAAAATTCAACCCACTCGGGATAATCTTTTGCCGGGTTGTACATAAATTCAGATATCAACACAGTTCTTTGTTTGTAACCTGCGGAAATCTTATGTACGGCAAAATTATTTAGTGTGTCCTCATCTCCTTCATATTGAACCCGAACAGCGCAATTCAGATTGTCGATGATTTTTATTTTCGAATCAGTTGAAATAACAATTGAATCATTCTGTGGCAGGCTTAGGTTATCTTTTTCTTCAAAAATATTTTCAAATGTGCCGTCCATATCTTCGTCAATTAAAAAAGTTACTTTGAAGTTTTCAGCGTTCATGGTTCCGAAATTTTTTAGCTGCACTTTTATTGACACGTCATCGCCGGTTGCGGGGAATTGCGGCATTGAAGAAATTGCGGTACATGCAAGGTCTTTGTTTTTTATTGTGATGCTGTTTATTCTGCCCGGTGTGCTGTATTCAAGATCGAGCGAGGAGCCCCAATTAGAATGCAAATTAGAAAACTCGGCAACTGACTTTCTCTCAAGAGATGTGAAAAGTCTGCTGCTCCAATTATCAAAATAATAAACAGAATCTATCGCTGCCCCGCGGTCATCTTGTAATACAACGGCATCATCGTCATTATTTAAGGCAGGGATGTTTACAAACAAAATGTTTGAAGGAATAATCCGGTGTGCTGAAAATATTGAAGAATCCCGCGCAATAATTAAAAAACTACCTGACAAAATAGTTACATCATTTTTTATTGTTACACCCGGCGATGACGAAGCATCCTTTATTTTCCAGCTTTTCAAATTAATACTTTTATCTGAGGTATTGTACAATTCAACCCATTCGGGTTCGCCGGCTGGTTTGTACATTATTTCATTTATAACAATTGAATTATAGCCGCTACCCGGGGAAGCGATTGCGAAGGCAAAATTATTTGTGGTATCCTCATCTTCGGCAAATAACGCGCTGACAAAAAATCCATGCGGTGTTTGAATAGAATCAACATTATAGACAAATTGATAAATTGAAGAATCGCCCGGCTGCAAAATGTTGTTTGTAATCGATTCTAAAAAAGTATCGGGTAGAGAGTCGAGATTTGTATCTGAAAATAATTGCAGACTAAAATTTGCTTGCTCACTTCCGTTGTTTTTTATTTGCGCTTGTATTTGCACATTATCGCCATAAACAGGAAGATGCGGTGAAAATATTATTTTGGCGGTTTCAACATCATATTGCTTCGGTGATACTGTATTAATACTTCCCGGTGTTCCGCCTGTTTTTCTTTTGGTCGATTTCCAGTTTGCAGAGTCGGTTGAGGAACCTTCGCTGAAAATTCTTTCAAGCGATTTACCGTTTGCTCCGCCCCAGGCCGAAATATATTGTGTTGAATCAATAACCCGACTGAGTGAGTCGAGCAGGATGATCTTATCGCCGCTGTTATTGAGCGATGGAAAATTTTTATAGATGCGTTTTGCAGTCAGATTATAAAAGTTATTTATTGTACTGTCATCAGCTATTAAAAAATACTCGCCCGGCAGCAAAACAATCTCATCGGTAATAATACTTGTTGTATCGCTGTTGTCGGCAACTGCATAGTTTTTTAAGTTTATAGTTTTTGTGCTTCTGTTGAATAATTCAATCCATTCAGGCTCGCCTCCAATGGGGGAGTGCATTATTTCATTGATGACGATATCACTTCGAACTTCGTTTATAGTAACAACCGAAACATAGGCGAATGAAATATTATTTGTTGTATCTTCATCATCAACATAATTGATGCTGCTGATAAAATTATAAATGCCGGGGACTAACGGCGCGGAAGAAACACTTGTAATTATGCTGTCATCAGGCAATAATGAAAAGAATGTCTTTGAAGTTATAAGTTCCGCAGGTTGTGGAATTGAATCGTAGTTGACATCAACAAATAAATTAAAGCTAAAATTATTTGCCGTAAGTATGCCGATGTTTTTTATTTTGATTTCAAACAGTGCGGGACTGCCGTTTTGAATGTATTTTATAACAGGTTTAAATAAGGCAAGTAAAAGATCGTTATTTTTTTTGGTTATTGAGTTTATTCTGCCGGGTGTTGCTTTACTCAGCGAAACACAGCTTCCCCAGTTGTTGCTTGTTGTTGAGGATTCTTCGGCAGATATTCGTTCGAGAGAAACACCGCTGCCGCCCCAGCCCGGATAGTAATAAAGACTATCGATTACAATACCCGAAGCATCTTTTAAAACCACAGCATCACCGGTGTTATTCAATGATTGCAAACTGAATGTAATAAGTTTGCACGAAAAATTGTAATAACTTTTTATTGACGAATCACGACATAAAATAACAAATTCCCCCGGCAAAATTATATTGTCGGTTTGTGTTATTGTTACGGTTGAGTTGTTATCGGATAATTTAAAATTATTTAAGTTTATCGGGTTCAAACTTCGGTTTAACAATTCAATCCATTCGGGCTGACCGGCGGGAGGGGCATACATGATTTCGTTTATTATAATTTCATTTGCCCCGATAGGCGGCGGGTAGACGACAATGGATTTGTTGATTGAATTGTCTAAAGTGTCTTCATCGGGGGGATAAATAATTTTTACAATAAAATTATAACTGCCCTGTGCAACATTGTTTATTGTTGTCTGCACAATTACCGAGTCGCCGTTGTTAAGATTAAACAGGTCAGTAGTATTTATTATTTCGGTCTGTGCCGGAATTGAATCAAAATTTGAATCGTTATAAAAAATTACGGAATATGCGGCGGCAGTTATGCTTCCCTTGTTTTTAATTTTAGCAGATAAAATTAAATCGTCTCCCTGATGTGGGCTAACTGGCTCGAAACTTAACCCATCGACAGCGAGATTAAATTGCAGGGGTGATACCGAATTTCTAAAGCCGGGTGTGCCGTCTAATGTTAACGAGTTACTCCAATTTGTCGCAGTGTTATTATTGTTTAAAATTATTTTTTCATCCGAATATCCGGAAGTATTGTTAGCTGTGTAAGTATAACTTGAAGTTGTATCACCGGCAGAGCTAATAAATTTTAGCTGCCTTCCTGTAGTGTTTGCCATCCCTGAAGATCCGAATGAATTATCGCCGATTTTTAATATCAAAGCTTCAGGCGGCACTAATAAACTGTAACGCCCGTTTATTATATCGTAATCATTTTCAAAAATTACGGCGAAAGATTTTGGTTGAAGTATTAATCCGTTTCCGGCATCTGTCAAGTTATCGGGGGTCGAATTGTAATAGCGAATTTTATAACCGGTAAGATCTATTGCCAAAACTGGATTTGAATTGTATAGCTCGATGAACTCGTTATCTCCGGAAACAGGGTTAAACATTATTTCGGAAAAAATTATGTTCGTATCAACTTGAGCGGAGGTTATAGTTGCAACTAAAAAAATCGCTGCCAAAAAAAATCGTTTCATGGCTCTATTCCTCGAAATTTATTTGTTAATTATTTTTACTCTTCTCGTTTTCTTTTAATTTTTCACCGCTATTTCTCAAACCTACCGAAAGCCGGTCGTAAATAAAATTAGGTGTAAGTTTTAATAAAACTGTTCCGGCTGTAGTTAGGAACGGGAATCGAATAACTCGTTTTTCTTTTTTTATTCCGCTTAATATTATTTTTGAAGCTGTTTCAACATTCATTAAAAAAGGCATATAGAAGTTGTTTGCGGCTGTCATCGGTGTACGGACGAAGCCAGGCTTTACGGTTATTACTTTGATATTATGTTTTATCAAATCAACACGCATGCTTTCTAACAAAGTGCTTGCCGCTACTTTGCTCGAACTGTAAAAACCGTTTTTTGAAAAACCGCGAGCATCAGCCAGACTTGTAACACCAATAATCATCCCGTCATTTCGGCTTTTCATTTCTTTAATAAGTAGTTCAGCCCAATAGATAATTCCAAACAGATTTGCACCGTATGTAATTTCAGCGTCTTCGGCAGAAAATGCATCGGGCATAAGCTTTGAATTTGTTCCGGCGTTTAAGAAAGCAATGTCAATTTTGTTCATGTTTTCTTTAATTGCAGAATAAACTTTTCGGACGTCTTGCTTCTCGGCAACATTATTTTTGTAAATAATAATCTTGGCGGATTTATGATTTAATTCTTGCCTTATGTTTAAAAGATTTTCGTAACGCCTTGCTGTTAAAATTAATGTACAATCTACATTTGCCAAATCTTTTGCAAGCTGAAGCCCTATACCGCTTGAAGCGCCGGTGATTAAAATATTTTTATTTAAAAAATTCATCCGCATTTTATCTTATCATGCTTAGTCGTACAGGCGAAGCCGGGTTTGCAACATTATAAACTATTATTCCGTCCTGTGCCGTTACATAGAGAATGTCTGAACTCAAAATACAATCGTGCGGCATTGTACTGCCAAGAACTTTTAGAAATTCTACTTGGGTAAGATTGGCTGCATTCAAAATTTTTATACCGCCAACGCCGTCGCACACATAAACAATATTATTGTTAACGCTCAGTCCGTATGGCTCATCCATCAAAACTGTTTTAAGTAATGAAGGGTTTGATATGTTTGTTATATCGATTATGTGAAGGGCGTTTTCGCTCGGACCGCACGTTGTGCCGCTCCGTAAAGTAACATACGCGCGGTTATTTTCAACAACAACCGGATCGCATGCACGGGCGTGTGTAAATGTTGAAATTTGAACAGGGTTTTGCGGGTCGGTAATACTATAAATATACATACCATTTGTGCCGCCTATAAACAGGTTGTTGTTGTATGAATAAATTGTTTCGATGTCCCAACCGACATTTATCTTTGAAATGTACGCCGGATGAGCAGGGATGGCAAGATTAAATATTGTGAGAGAATTTCCGTCAATACAATAAAGATAATTTTTTGCAATTGCGAACCTGGCAAGTGACCCGCCAACCCCGCTGCCGCCGTTATTAGTTGCATAAACAGGCGTAACCTCATCTGTTGAACAACCGCAGCCTGAACTTCCTCCAAAATTGCCATAAAAGCCGGGATCGCCGTAGTACATTTTTTGAAAAACATTTTTTATTGAATCAACGATGACAGCCGAAGCGGGGTTAGCAATATTATAAATAATTAAATCGGTGTAACTGTCTGCGTACATGTAACTATTTTTAACAGCTATATCCTGGTTTCCGATGAGGGAAATTGTTGAGACAAAAAATGGAGCCGCTGGATTTGTTATATTAAATATTTTTATA
>JAIOIM010000095.1 GCA_019912505.1 Ignavibacteriaceae bacterium | reverse complement strand
ATTTATCCAAAACAAATTTTTTAAATACGCACATAATAAAAATGCGTGAGGTTTCGTTTTGCTTAATCATATTATTTTACGGAGTGTAATTGGATTCAACATTAATTTCCGCTGATCAGCACTGGATATTATTTGCCATTTTAGTTAGTGTAGCGGCATTCAGTCTTTGGGCGGAAAAAACAAAAATCGGTTCAAAACTTTCGGCTGTTGTTATAGCCATTCTTGGAACGCTTGTGTTATCGAACCTTTACATTATACCTGCAGACGCTCCTTCATACGGAATTGTTTGGTCGTATCTTGTTCCACTTGCCATCCCTCTTCTGTTATTTAAAGCCGATTTGAGAAAAATATTTAAAGAAGCCGGACCAACGCTGCTTGCATTTACATTCGGTGCAATAGGTACAGTGGCTGGAACAATAATAGCTTTCTCTTTAATTCCGCTCGGGGCGGAAGGCTGGAAGTTAGCCGCAATTTTTTGTTCTACATATATCGGCGGCTCGATGAATTTTGTAGCGGCGTCGGAGGCTGTACATATAAATTCGGGCGAGCTGCTTGCCGCCGGGATAGCTGCTGATAACCTTGTTATGGCAGTTTATTTTATTATTCTTTTTGCTCTTCCTTCTTCAAAATTTTTAAGAAATATTTTCCCTACTAAACATGATGATAAGGCTCAATTAATAGAAGAAGCCGAAGAAGTTATTGATGATCAGGATGACTCAATAAATCTTACAAATCTCTCAAAGGCGCTATCGATAGGGCTGCTAATATGTGCGGCGGGTTTTTCGCTTGAGAGTTTAACAGGAATTAAAGGTACCGGTATTCTTTTTATCACGGCACTTATTGTCGGTGGTGCTACATTGTTTCCAAAACAGCTTCAAAAAATAAAGGGAGCCGATGTGATCGGTACATTTTTTATGCAGATATTTTTTGCAGCTATCGGTGCAAGTGCAAATATTATGATTGTTTTAAAAGTTGGTCCGGTGCTGTTTTTGTTTGCTTCGCTTATTCTATTAGTTCATCTTTTGTTTATTCTTATAAGCGGCAAATTATTTAAGCTGGATCTCTCGGAAATTGTTATCGCCTCAAATGCCAACATGGGAGGACCAACAACAGCGGTTGCGATGGCTGTTGCAAAAAGATGGAAAGCCTTAGTTATACCTGCAATATTATGCGGTACACTTGGTTATGCGGTTGCAACTTTTATCGGCGTTGCTGTGGGATATTGGTTAAAGTAAAGTTTTGTTTAGAATCTTAATTTTTTGTTTTAAATTTCATCAAGAGAAGACTAAAGGCATAACCGCAAAAAGGAAACATTAAGATTTTCATCATGGTTTGATACCTGGGCATCGGGAAGAAAATCAAAGTTATTACTGTAGAGAGTATAAAAAACATATAATAATATTTAAACTTCTGCCACGAGTAAGCTTTTAATACGCCATATAAAAACGAAATTAGTACGAGAAACCATGAGAATTGAAAAATGGAATTGACAACTTTGCCGTCTGGAGTAATACCCCAGAAAGAATAAAACTTTCTAAAAATATTCGTGACAAATTTTGCAGGATTGCTTTTTATAAAAGAGACAGCTTCATTTGTATAAAAATCGTTCATTTTTATTTCAAAGTGTTCCCCTTCAAATGTTTTTAATTTTTTGAAAACCTCATCATCACCCCACGCACCTATTTCGAGTTTATTATTTCCCCGATATAAGTTTATCCCTGCACCGGTTGAAAATAGAGGTTTCTCAAACACAAAATAATTTCTAATTACCCATGGCAGTGTAAGTGTAACAGTTACCGTTAAAATAATAGCCGCTTCTTTCATCCGTTTTTTTGTAAATAAGTAACCAAGATAAAACATCAAGAAAAACAGAAACTCTCCCCTAAAGTATATGGTTAAGGTAAAAATTAATGAGATTACAAAAGTATTAATTAATAAGTTTTTCTTCCCGGTTAAAAAATAGATGAGGAGAATAACAAGTAAATGATAAATAACTGTTGGGGTGTAGGAGACAACGGCGTAAACAACATCAGGCGTAACAGCGTATATTAATGCTGCAATCAGTGCGGCTTTATCGTTAAAGATATTTTTTGTTACTTTAAATAAAAGAATAATTACCGCAAGCGAAATAAAAACCTGGACTAAAAAGAGGAGTATATTTCTTATCGGCAGCGATTTAATAGTTAAAAAGGGGTAAAGAAAAAACGCATAGCCGGGCGACATATACGCTGATGGATAAGGTTTTGCATCTACATTAAAATGATGTTCTAAATGCTGCCCATCGTAATAAAAAAGAGAGTACCCTTTCCCGTTCATCAGGTTTTTTGCTGTTTCCCCGTACTCCCAATAATAATCATTGTTGTATCCACCTGTAAAAACAAATGCTGCCGCACGCAGTAAAAATGCCATGACTATTATTGTCTTTAAGTTTAACATAAGGCGCGAAATAATTAATCCTTGAAGTACTGATTTTTAAAGTGAGTGATAGAGTCAAAAACCTCAATACCGGAAGAAGCTAAAACCGTTTTATCCTGATGCCCGTTTGCTATCAGTACGCAATCAGCTCCGATAGCTTCCGCTGCTTCTTTATCGTGGAGTGTATCTCCAATTAACAGCGCCTCTCCCTTTAACAATCCAAGTTCGCTCATCAATTGTTTGCCGAGTTCGATTTTGCTGCTTGCGTAAATATTATCGAGTCCTTTTATTTTAGAAAAATATTTTGTTAATCCGAAATGAGCAACGATTTCTTCAAGAGTGTTTTGAGAATACGCAGAAAGAATAGATTGCGAAAGCCCTAACTCAATAATTGTCTGAAGAACTTCCTCGGCGCCTTCAAAAATACCACATGTTAATCTGTTCAATTCATACTCATAAATAAATTCTTTACTGAGTAGTACAAACTGTTCATCATCAATCGGGAGACCAATTTTTTCGTAATATTTTCTTATAGGGAATGTGAAAATCCTTTTGTAGTAACTTTTAGAAATGTTGCTCATCATTCGGCGCGTTAACATTCCGTTCATTATACCAACGCAAAACTCTGTATCGTCAAGCAGCGTTCCGTTCCAATCCCATATTATATGTTTGTATTTATTTATCATCATTTTTTTTACCGCAAATATAACAAAGCATAATCAAATTTATTGAAAAAACTGAATCACAATATTTTATCTTTTGTTTAAGTTGAATAGATATCTCAAGAGCAGTTTGGCATAACTGATTCAATTTATTTCGCATCAGGAATAATTTGATAAATCTTACCCAAACATTTTTTTACTAATAATTAATTTAATCCTTGTCGGTCTTTTTTGTAAAGTATGTAAAAACAATATTTTCGAGTTGGTAATAATGTTAAGATTTAATGTAATGGATTTGCCAATTATTAATAAACATCTGTACGCGTACTAAAAAAAATATTTTTGAAATAGACACAGTTATAAAATAAATTATTCAACTAACTATTTAGGGATACAAAATGAAAAAGCATGGTTCATTTGCAGCTTTGGTCGTTTCAATTATTTTTTTTACAAGCGCCGGGTTTGCCCAGGACTCAACTCTCATAAAACTTAAAAACCATTTCGCTCTGCAATTTCAATTAGGAGATAATATTAGATTAACAAGTTTTGAGGGGTTTACAATCTCAGGTAAATATCATCTATCTAAATTTGCAATTCGTGCGGGGATAGAAGCAGGGAACTTTAACACAAAATCAAATAATAGAAATTTTACTGCCGATACCCTGACGTCAAGCACTGAGGAAGAAAACCATGGTATAAATATTCGAATCAACTTGCAGGGCTTATATTATTTCAATGTTTATAAAGATGTAGCGGCATATACTGGCGGTGGTCCTTTTTTCGCATTTTATAAACGGAATAAAACAGCTTATTACAACTATAGCAGCCCTGAGAAAAAAATCCAAAAAGAAAATAGTACGGAAATCGGGTTGACCGCATTAATTGGTGTTGAGTGGTTTGTTAAAGAAAATATAGGGCTTTCGGCAGAGTATGGAATTAATTTTTCTAACTATCACATGACTATTGATCTTATTTCGGAACCAATCAATGGATCAAATACTCCTAAAACCTTTAATAGTGCAGAATATAAAATATTTCAAGTTTACGCAAACAGTGCTAAACTCGGAATAGTAATATATTCCTAATTTTTCAACCGTCCGGTAAATCAATACCGGGCGGGTGTTTTTTATCAAAAATAATTTAACCCACCCGCATAGAATATTTTTATTTTGTCTTTCAACTAACAATTGCCGGAGTTCAGCCCATTAGCATTTTATAAGTTTATCTGCCGGGCTTTATAATTACTCCTTTATTTTCGTGTCCGTTTATTCTAACCGAAACCGGCTGATCGAATTTAATATGTCTTGAATAATTTAATTCTTCAACTGCCTTATGCTGTGCAAGCCACTCCCAATCAATAAAACTTTCTTTATTTAATATACTGACAGTAAAATAGCCAACTCTGAAGGAAGTAATGTTCTGGAAAAAATGGCTTCCCTGCGAGGGTGTAACATCAAGGTCTTTAAAACCAGTTTCAACAATAACGCTTGCACCCGAAATTTGATCCCACGTTACAGGTATGCCGAGCCATGGATCAAGACTGCCCCAACGCCCGACACCAATTAGCAGATATGGAGTTTTTGATTGCAGAAGTTTTGAATTAAAATAACTTATTTCGTCAGCGGCTTCACGACTTTTATTACGGTCAAATTTTTGGATATCGACAATCAACGCATCGAATAATCCGTCAAATGCACCGTTACCAAGCACCTGCGTACTCGAACAAATTAAATCTTCTTTTGGTTTTGAATCGACATCAAGTTCTTCAATCTCGTGGCTTATAACTAAAGGGCGCATTTGAAGTAGTCCAAATTCTTTTCGATGTCCGGGCGGCACGTTCATGTTTACGGCAAATTCCAGTTCAACCGGCACACCCATCCCCCATTGACCCATATCAAGAAGCATATCCAATATATCGGCAAGCGGAAAAGCTTTATGTTTAAGTATAGGTGCAAATGTAACAACGCGTTTTCCGGCACGCGAAACGCCATCATAAACCGCATCATTTTCGGCAGAGTAAGTAGAGCCGACATGATATAGAGTTTGATCTTCTTCCGCTTTACTTAAATCAAATTTTTGAACGAGTATATCGGGTGAACGCACCTCACGCGGGTCGAGATGACCTTTTAAATTTAATGCGAAAAAATGCTGCTGAGCATTGCGTATAGTTTCTTTCGTTGAAAAAAACTGGAGAAGATGTTTTGGATATTTTGGACAGAAGCGAACTGTGTTGCCGCCTTCCACAACTGTTTTCCCGAGTCCGAGTGCAACAAGAGCAATTCCGTCAGCCGATTTTTGCGGCGGCACAGGGTAAAAGTTATACGATTTTGCAACTCCCGCAAAATCAGGATAAAACCTATCATTCCGGGGTGAGCCAACCAATCGCTGAACAATTACCGCCATCTTTTCTTCTTCTAGGCTATATGAGGTTGCTTTCATATAATCTTTTACTTTTCGGAAAAAGGTAGAAGCATAAACACTTTTTATACACTTTAGCAATTCTTCAATTCGCACTTCCGGATCGGGGTCGTTATTGGGAATCATATACGTTTCATAAACTCCGGCAAACGGCTGGAATTGTGAATCTTCGAGCAAACTTGATGAACGAACAGCAAGCGGGTCTTTTATTACTTCGAGAAAATCTTTCAATTTATTTATTACTTCTCTCGGAAAGATGGGCGCCTGCTGAAACCTGCGCGTAATTTCAACATCATCTACACTATGAAGCGCAAAAATATCAAGATGATTTTCTTCAAGAAATTGATCAAAAACATCGGTAGCTATAACTACAGCCGATGGAACTGATATTTCCACTTCTTCAAAC
>JAIOIM010000094.1 GCA_019912505.1 Ignavibacteriaceae bacterium | reverse complement strand
GCAGCCTCTAATTTATAGATATAAACACCGTTATTGAAATTTACTGCATCAAATGCAACATTATGCAAACCGGCGCTCATAGTTGAACTTAGAAGAGTTGCAACTTTTTGTCCAAGTATATTAAATACTGACAATGTAACTCTTGAATCAACGGCTAAACTAAAATTAATTTTAGTAGAGGGGTTGAAAGGATTAGGATAATTTTGATTGAGAGAAAAAACTGTTGGAGTTGCAATATTTACTTCAACCTGGTTTGAGTATACAAATGAGCCATCTAAATCGATTTGTTTTAGACGATATGTATAATTACCTGTTTCAACATTCGCATCGTTAAAAGAATAGTTTCTAACTTCTGTTGAAGTTCCGCTGCCTTTGATAAAACCAACCTGAACAAATTGTCCATCTTGTTTTCTTTCAATTGCAAAACCGCTATTGTTTGTTTCTGTAGCTGTAGCCCAATTTAGCACAACTGCATTTTCTTTTACATTTGCGGTAAATGATGTTAACTCAACAGGAACAAGAGGTGATACGTTAATAGCATCTAAAGCAAGAAAATCACCATCGTTGAAGTTATCGGCAACAAACTCTCTCCAGCCGATGTAAATATTTGAACCGGCAGGAACGAGTCCGCCAATATTATACGAAAATCTAACCCAGCCTGAATCTGTAGTAGCATAAACAATGCTCGCAACAAGTACAGTCATAGCTGCAACAGTCTGTGCTGTAGTTGAAATTTTTATGTCCATTTTATCGGCATAATTTGAAAATTTTCTTACCCAGAATGTCAACGAATCATAAGCCTGTACGTTTGTAATTTGGGGGGAAATTAACCATTGATCATTTGATGATGCACCGCCGGTAGTCCATGTGGCATAAGCAATGCCAGTGCCAGCGCCAAGAACTGGTGCCGGGGTAGCTGTTCCGCCGGTCCAACCAGGGAGAGGGGTTGTTCCAGCTGTAATTCTTGCCCAACCGGTACCGCCGTCAGGGCTAGCTTTTACCCAGCCAGCTGGTGGGAATGTAGCACCTTCAAAAGATTCACTGAAAACAGCCGATGGACCAGGTAATCCGGGACCAAAAATATATTCAGGGTTATCAAAAGAAAGTGGTTTTTGTGAGAAATCTTTATCTTGTGCCTGTACAAAAACAGACAAAGAAATTGTGATGAGAAATAGTAACGCTACTCTACGCATTGTACCTCCAGGGTTTGTATATTGTTGAATTAAGATTAATAGCCGTTTATTAAATGTGGACTAAAAATCTGTGAATTAATCAATAGGTTGAGAATGAAGAATAAGGGTAAGCAGCCCGAATTCCTTCGGAGCAACATTAACAAAAATTGTTTAATTAAGCAAGAAATTATGCCGATGATACAAATATTTTTTTGAAAATTTGAGGCATAGTTATTGAATTAAATTTTTAGATTTTATGAATGAGCCTGATCTAAAAAGGTCAACAATTCAATTTGAGA
>JAIOIM010000093.1 GCA_019912505.1 Ignavibacteriaceae bacterium | reverse complement strand
CATATATTATTTTACCATAGGTTTCAAATATTAAAATTAATAATTGTTTACTCTTCCACTTTAAGCCCTCTCCCTCCAAGTATTTTATCAATTTCGTTTTCGGGATAAAAACCTTCGTGGCGGTGAAACTCTTTACCGTTTTCATCCAAGAATACCTGTGTGGGAATTAGTTTTACACCATACTGTTGAGCATATTTTTTTTGCTCCGATTTCCAGACATCATAAAAAATAACTTTTACCTGGCTACCATATTTTTTTTCAATCGCCTTCATAACCGGCTGCATTTGTTTACAAGGGATGCAATTTACTGAACCGAGTTCAACGAAAGTAACTTTAGCTTTTTTATTCTCTTTTTTACCATCGGATTTTTTATGGTTTTGTGCGGGGCAAAAATTAGTTAAAAAGAAAAAAAGCAAAATAATAGAAACTAAATTTTGTCCGGTGCTGTTAAATTTTATTGGGTTAATCATTTTGTTCACCTTTTATCCATTTGATTATCTGATCGTCTTTTGGAACTATACCGGCGCTTACTACTTTGTTGTTTACGACGAGACCGGGAGTCATCATTATTCCGTAATCAATCATTTTATTTATATCGGTTACTTTTTCAACGTCGACATCAAATCCGTTTTGTGCTACTAATTCTCTTACCTTTGTTTCGAGTGTTTGACACTTTTTACATCCCGTGCCAAGTATTTTTATTGAAATCATTTTTAATCCTATCAAATGTTTGTCGGTTAACTCTATGAAGTTTTTTACATAGAATTTTCTAAAAATATTTTTATCTGATCGACTGTTGGTATACCCGATGGATAATACCTGCATGACAACGCCGGTTCGTTCGGTTCCGGCAAATTCTCAAAATCAAAACCATTTATCAATAACGTAGGTGATCCGCGGAACCGGGTTTGTTTTGCTGATTCAACCGATTCCACTAATGTTTCCGTGTACTCAATTTCAAAATTTAGTTGGCCGATTGCAGTTTTAGCATTGTCAATCATCTTTTGAGAGTTGGGGCAGCCGGTAAAATATTGCACTTCTACTTTAATCATCAGTTAGTAAAAGTCTTTAACCAATGTTCCAAAGTTGACTTTGTAGGAAGTTTTCCCTGGCTTAATACTTTATTGTTTACAATTAAACCCGGTGTCATCATTATTCCCAGATCGGCAAATTGATTTAGATCGGTAACCTTTGAAATATTTGCATCAATTTTATTTTCCGTTAAAATTTCCTTACACAGGGCTTCCAACTTTTGGCATGTAGGGCAGCCGCTTCCAACAACTTTTATATCTAACATATTATCATCTCCATAAAAAACTAAAATATACTTCCGTAAATTATTCCGGTTATAGTTGCCATTATAATTACCAAGCTTATATAGACAAATGTTTTTTGTGTACCTATTATACTTCTAATAACGAGCATATTTGGTAACGATAGTGCAGGACCGGCAAGCAGCAAAGCAAGCGCGGGTCCTTTCCCCATGCCGCTGCTTATTAATCCCTGCAGTATTGGTATTTCAGTTAAAGTAGCAAAATACATAAATGCACCTGTTATAGATGCAAAGAAATTTGAAAAGAGTGAATTACCGCCGACTAAGTTTACAATCCATTCATTCGGTATAATTCCGTGTCCGCCGTTAGGAGAGCCGAGTAAAAAACCGGCAACTAAAACCCCTGCGCCGAGCAGAGGCATTATTTGTTTTGCAAATCCCCAGCTTTCACCAAGCCACTCGTTCGGCTCACCTTTGCTGAAGGTTAAAATTAAAGTAAGTATTACAACAGCGGCGCTGAAGGGAATAAGTGGATTGTTTCCCCAAATTAAAGCGGCAGTCAAAACTATAACTAACCCGATAAAGACAAAAAGTTTTTTTAGTTTAAGAATGTAGATTAGTGAAAAACTAAAGAGAATTCCGAAAACTCCTACCAGCACCCATTTATAAGCAAACATTAAATACCAAAATCCTTCGGTGGTATCAGGTTTTCCCCAATTTGCAAAAACAAGTATTGCTACTAAAACAAAAAAGTGAAATGTTGTCTCCCATAAAGGTCTACTTTCTTCCGGCTCCGGCATTGCAAGCTGTGCATCTGCTTTATTCTTTTCCTCGCGTCGATAGATCAAACTCATTATTAATCCTATCACCACACTAAAAAAAACGGCACCGATTATCCTCGCCATTCCTAATTCAAACCCAAGCACACGCGCTGTTAAAATAATTGCCAAAATATTTATTGCCGGACCTGAATATAAAAATGCTATTGCTGGTCCTAAACCAGCGCCGCGTTTATGAATACCTGAGAAGAGAGGAAGTACTGTGCATGAGCAAACCGCCAAAATGGTACCGGATACGGAAGCGACAAGATATGCTTTCCACCTTGAGGCTTTTGCTCCCAGATATTTTATTACTGCATTTTGGCTTACAAAAACCGATATAACACCGGCTATAAAAAATGCGGGTACCAAACACAAAAGTACATGCTCCTGTGCGTACCATTTTGCAAGGGCAAAAGCTTCATAAATTGCGCTTTTAAATGATTCGTTTTGTACCGGCATATAATATGCAAATACAAAAAATAGGAGAATCCATAAAAAACTTTTATATTGTTCTTTCCAGTTCATACTTACTTCTATTTCGTTTATTAACGAAATACTCCAATTAATTAATTACTACAAATTTTATTTCTGTCTAACTTTTTTACTTTGCTCTTATCGCTGATGATTAACTCTTCATTCTTTATCCAAAAATCGAGAGAGACCATTACTGTGTTTATTCGTGGGTCAATCGGTGCGGGGTTAACCTTGTAATTTACCCATTTACCATCTTTTTCTTCCACAATAAAGCCGGTTTCTTTTAATATTTTTAAGTGCTGCGAAACGGTAGAATTTGCTAAACCAAGTAAAG
>JAIOIM010000010.1 GCA_019912505.1 Ignavibacteriaceae bacterium | reverse complement strand
CTTGTTTCAATACAAGATATTCAGTTTAATGCTGATTCTCTGGGTTCAGACCCTGCCTCAGTTCTCAATGGAGATACTGTTAGAGTTCGAGGTGTTATAATCGTTAGCCCTATTGTACATCCGGATACAAACAGATTGAGTATTATTTCTGCCGGGGCTAGATGGGTAACTTATATTGAAGACCCTAACGGTAATGCATGGGGCGGGTTGAATATACTTCAAGAAGATACTACCGGTGCAAATCAGCAAACGTTTTTTGACTTAGTTGACACTGCACAAGTAGTTGAGTTTACCGGAGTAGTTACAGAGTATTTTACAACTACTGAATTGCTTATGCTTTTAAACCCCATTACACCTGTTCAAATTGTAAGTCAGCTTCCAAAACGCCCGGACCCAATTGAACTTGAACTTTCTGATTTATTTACCGAATCGAACACATACAATTTTGAAATGGAAAAATATGAGAATATGTATGTGGTTTTTAGAAATATAATTACATCTGACAGAGAAACTAACGGTGAATTTAAACTTAACGATGGAAACGGACACTCTGCTTTTATGTATAATCAGTCCCGTTACTTTAAACAAGGCTCTGGTTCTTATGGCAATTGGACGGCTCCACAGGATGGTTCCTACATCAGTTATGTTCGTGGAATTCTCTCAACCAGAACAGATGGTTACTATATAATTCCTATTTATCCGGGTGATGTTGGTTCTGTTATTCAATCGCCCCCAGTCATCTCAACTATTAAAAGAAATAGTGCGCTTGTTGCACCTAACCAAGCTATAACCATATCGGCAAAAATAACAGACCTTGATGGTTTTGTTTCTGAGGCTAAAGTTTTATACAGCGTAAACGATGGTGCTTTAGATTCAGTATCGATGTCAAAAAATACACCTGATACTACAAGTTGGTCAGCAGTTATTCCGGGCGTTAGTTCAGATTCGGCACTTGTAAGTTTTTATATAAAGTCGAAGGATAATGTTGGAAACACTTCTCACGGTCCGTCAAATTATACTACTGGAAAGTATTTCTACCTCGTACTAAACAGATTGCCTAAAGTTGCTGATGTTCAATACAGTCCTTATGGAAGCGGATACAGTGCATATAATGGTTACAGAATTCAGCTTACAGGTGTGGTTACAGCTGATACTTCCGATCTTCCTGGTTACAGTTCAACTCCATTAAGAGTTTATATGCAGGATGGACAAGGGGCGTGGAGCGGTATTCAAATTGGAACTTTGGGTTCGATGGGTACAAATGTTTTATCGCTTGTTAAAGGTGATAACATAACTGCCGAAGGAGTTATACTCGAAAGTTTTGATGTTACTAAAATAGACAGTTTATCGATTCTAACGATTAATTCAGGAAACAATCCTTTGCCGGAACCAATTAGTATTACAACTGGCGAAATGGGCTTAGCAGGAAACAACCAGCTATCAAAAGAAAAATGGGAAAGCGTGCTTGTTAAATTTGTAACCGTAACTGTTGACAGCGGCAACGCAGACGGCAGCGTTAACCATGGAGAAATATTGGTTAATGACGGAACTGGTAAAACAAGAGTTGAATTGCAGGATGGTAATCATATTTATCACAATGCGTGGGATACCACTTTTATAAGTAATCCTAATTTTACGTATGTAAAAAAAGGCGATACTTTTTCAGAACTAAGAGGGATAATGTATTATTCGTTTGGAAACTATAAACTTGTTCCAAGAAAGAATGATGATTTCGTTGGCTATACTCCGGTTGGTGTTCAGGAAATTGTTCAGCGTCCAACTGAATATAGTTTGCAGCAGAATTATCCTAATCCGTTTAATCCTTCAACTTCGATAACTTATTCCGTTGCTAAAGATGGTTTAGTTAGACTAAAAATATTTAACATACTTGGT
>JAIOIM010000092.1 GCA_019912505.1 Ignavibacteriaceae bacterium | reverse complement strand
GCTATAGAGAAGAATAAAGATGCAACGGCAATTCCGGGAGTTAGAGCAAACGAAAATTGCAGTTCGGAAAATGACGAAAAGTTTAGAGTTGAGATAGAAAAAAATTGAAGCACCGAGGCTAATGCAATTCCAATCAGACCCCCAATAATCGATATGATGAGCGATTCAAATAAGAAAGCCGTTAATATACTTCTGCGTTTAAAACCAAGCGCACGCAAAGTTCCTATTTCAACTGTTCTGTTTGCAACCGAGGCATACATAGTTATGGTTGCCCCTATTGTAGCTCCAAGACTAAAAATAAAAGTAATAAATATTCCTAATATTCTTATAAAGGTTGCAAGAAATTCCGATTGTTCTTCAAAAAATTGTCTTTCAATTTTTGGTTCGTATTGCTGCAGTCTGCGGTCGGCATCAAAAGCCAGCACGAAAGAATCAAAGTTAGAAACGTCTTCTAATTTTAACGTAACTGTTGAGCATGAATTTCCACGATTAAACGCATCGAGCAATTGCTGGGCATCGCCCCAAAACTCCGACTCAAAACCGCTATTCTCGGCTTCAAACTTACCCACAACAGTCCAGTCATCACCCGTGAAACGAACCTTGCTGCCTATTTGCGCTCCTTTAAACCTGCTGTTTATCGAAGATCCAACTATCAACTCACGTGTGCCGGGGTTAAACCATCTTCCCTCGGTTAGCTTTACTTGAGGGCGGAGATCTTTTATCGGCGTATTAACGCCGCGCACTGTTATGTTACTCATTCCGCCGTCATTCTTTTCAAGATTTATTATTACCACCGGTTCGTTGGAAATTATTTGTTGTCCGCCCTGGGTTTTTGCTATGTGTGGAAGTGTTCGTATGATGTCCTGTATTTCGCCTGGTATGATGCTTGAGATTTCTCCGTTAGCAGCTTTGCGAGCTATCAAAACGTTATCGGGCAAACCGGTTGCAACAAGGGTTTTTTGCACGCCGTACGCCATCATTAAAACTGCGGCAAAAACAAATACAACAAGCGCAATACCAAATATTGTTATAAATGTTGTAAGCTTGCGCGCCTTAAAATTTTTTAAGCTGTATTTAAAGGGAACAGCCATAATAGTATCCTTTGTTAAAATCTAAAATTATTAACCAACAAATCTGAATCCGTCGACTATCTTTGTTCTCAATGCTTTTTGAATCGGGAATATAGAAGAAATTATTCCAATCATTATTGCAGCCGAAACTGCAAGCACAATTGTAATTGGTTCAAGCGTAAAAATTGGGAAAAAGTTTTTCGGTATTACAGTTGAAAATCCATCAATGAGAGGGAATAACAATAGTAATCCGGCACAACTTCCGAGAAACGAAATAAACAACGATTCGCCAAGTATTAAACCGGTAAGATGTTTTGCCGAAAACCCGAGTGTCTTCATCACTGCATATTCACGGGTTCTTTCGCGAGCCGACATAATCATCGTGTTTCCAAGAACAAGCATTATAATGCCGATTATTACAAACGACAAAACATTCATTGCCGTAATAATGGCGCTTGTTGATGCAAGGAATCCCTGTTGAAATGCTCTTTCGGTTTCAGTTTTTGTTTCTGCATTTGAGTTTTTGAACATTGCATCTATCTGTTCAGAAATTTCTGCCGATCTTGCCGGGTCTTTTATTTTTATAATATACCATCCCACATCTCCTGCGCGGAGTGGGTCGTCGGCTTCCAGCCTATCGTTTAAATAATCCCAGTGAAAATACATACCCGTGCCGTCTGTAGTATTATCGCGCGGTTTATAAATTCCACGTATAACAAACTGCCACTGCCCAGGGTAAATATCCCCTTCAATGGTCATAATATCGCCAAGTTTTAACTTGTATTGTTTTGCGATGTCTGCCCCGACAACACACGAGTTTTTTTCTTTCTTAAAAGTTTCTAATTCATTCTTTGTTAAAATAAATTCGGGATAAACATCAAACATGGTTTCGGCATCCACGGCAAGACGGGGAAAAAATTGATTTTTGTCTATATAAACACCCTGAAACCAGTTTGCAAAAGCAACCTGTTCAACACCCGGTACCCGAGAAATTTTATCGCGGTAATTGTAAGGAAGTGGAAAAATAAAGGAAACCGCCTGCCGCGAGATAAGCCTGTTTGCCGATGATGCATCCACGCCTGCGTTCCAAGCAGTTACAACAGTACGTAGAATTCCGAACGCAACAACGGCAATAGCAATTCCAAGTATTGTAAGTAAGGTTCTTAATTTATGCCGGAGTGCATTCTTAAAAATTAATTTGAAGACTCTCATAAAGCCTCCACCAAATCGCCTTTGTCAATATATTTTATTTGGTGTGCGCGATCTGCCGCATGAGGATCGTGAGTTACAATTAGAACTGTCTTCTTAAATTCTTTATTTAATCTTTCAAGCAGCAACAAAATTTCTTCCGCCGAATTTTTATCAAGATCACCGGTAGGTTCATCGCCCACTATAATTAACGGATCGGTAACAATTGCTCTTGCAATAGCTACACGCTGTTCTTGTCCCCCCGAAAGCTGTTTGGGGTAGTGTTTCATCCTGTCTTTTAAGCCAACAATTTCCAGCGCTGTTTCAACATGTTTTTTTCTTTCCGCTTTTGAAAGCTTTGTCAACAGCAGCGGGAGTTCTACATTTTCGAAAGCCGTAAGCACCGGTATTAAATTATAAAATTGAAATATAAAACCAACATTATTAGCGCGCCACTTGGCGAGTGCCGATTCGTTTAAAGCGGAAATATCGGTTCCGGCAACAATTACTTTTCCTTTATTCGGCTTATCGATACCTGCAATTAAATTAAGAAGTGTTGTTTTGCCTGAACCAGAGGGTCCCATCAAAGCCTGAAACTCACCTTCTTCAATTTCCATATTTATATTATTTAGAACAGGAATCTCAAAACTATCGCGCGTATAAGATTTTGACACATTCTGAATTTGGATAACGGGAGGCATATTTTCTCCTAATACATTTATAAAACTTTTACTTTTACACCGTCTTTTATTTTATCGGTTACTTCTTCAATTACTTTTTCCCCCTCGGAAAGCCCTGATAACACTTCAAGGTATTCGCCTGCAATTTTGCCGGTTGTTATCTCGGTTTGAATGGCGGCGTCATCAATCACTTTAAATACAAATTTTTTCGAATCTCGAATTACAACCGCCGAAACGGGAACAACCAACATCGGTTTTTCATCAAGTTCGGGTTGTTTTTCTCCATCATCGAGAAACAAAACTTTTGCACTCATCTCGGGCAGCACTCGGCTGTCGTATTTATTAAACGCAACTTTTACAAGCACGGTAGCTTTCGATCTGTCGGCAGTAGGAACAACTTTTTCTACATACCCTGCGTACCGAACACCTGGATAAGCATCAAGCGTAATTTCACAATTCTGTTTCGGTTTTATTTTTTCGATGTTCGACTCGGAAACATCGGTTTCAACTTGAAGCGAATACATATCGGCAATTGTAACCACAGCCGCACGTGATGTAACGCTTGCGCCGAGGGGTGATACAATTTCCCCGACATCGGCATTTTTTGTTAATACTGTTCCGTCAAACGGTGCTCTTATCAAAGTATATTCAACGGCAACCTCAGCAGCTTTAATCTGTGCCTTTGCAAGTTCTATAGACGCCAGTACACGATCGTATTGCGATTTAGCTGTAATAAAATCGGTTTCGGAAGCTACCTTAGACTCAAACAGCGACTTTTTTATTCGATAATTATTTTCGGCATTTAGCAAATCAGCCTGATATAATTTTAAAGTAGCGTTTGTCTGTTCGTACAAAGCTTTTACTTCATCATCTTCTAATCTGCCGATTACCTGGTTTTTCTTTACCGCGTCGCCTTCAACAACAGCAAGCGAAACAAGTCTGCCGGTAGCTTTTGAACCTATTGAAGCTTTCCGCTGTGCAACTACGTAACCGCTTGCAGTAAGAACAGCGTTAGATTGAGATGCGGATACAAGCGAAGTGCGGGTTAGTTTAACTTCTATAGATGGATTAAATATTTTATTCCAGCCCCAGACAAACGCAAGTACAACTATAACAATTACTGCGAGCCAGGAAATTACTTTTACTATTTTTTTATTTCCGCCTGAATTATAATTTTCAGAACGGTCAATTTTTAATGACGATAAATCTGCGTCTTCTGTTTTCATTGCAAAGCTTTATTAAAGGGGGAAAAAAATCAGGACAAAAATAAAGATATTAAATATTAAATAATATTAACGGCAGGTTAATATTTATTTAAAGGTTTATTCTTTGTTTGTACGGAAAAATACTCACATAAACGGAGTCCTAAATTATCCGGTATAGACCCGATAAAAGAAATACAAACACTATTACGTTTTTTGTTTTTTCTTTTTCGCTGCCGGAAATAATACGTTATTTAATATTAACCTATAACCGGGGGAGTTTTTGTAAAGTGATAAATCGGTCGGCGGATCGCCAACTGCATGCTGATAATCTTCAGGGTCATGCCCAGCGTAAAATGTAAATGTTCCGCGCCCAAAACTTCCGTGAATATATTTTACCTGCTCGGTGCCCTGACGCTCGGCTAAAATTATTACTGATGGCTTTATTAATTTTTTCCGGAACATTGTGGTTTGTCCCATAAATCCGTGTATAATATTTGCGTGATCCTGTGTAAGCATTGTCGGCACCGGGTCGTACTTAGCCGAGAATTCGAACAAAGTAAAATAATCATTTTCGGCGCTGCCAACTTCAAGCGGCTGAATATCTATGTCGCTGTACTCATAAACATAGGGATTCATTTCAAGTGTAAAATCAGTGAACGCGAGGCTGTTTGAAAAATCGAGCTTTGACTGTGCATTCGGGTCAGCGGCATCCCCATCATACATCGGAGCGCAGATATCAATATTGTGTGCCGAAAGGGCAATATCATACGAATCGGTGGCGGAACACATTGCGAATAAAAACCCGCCTCCGCCAACAAAGTTTTTTATAGTTAACGCAACATCGCGCATCATCTCCGAGACTTTTTTATAGCCGTTCTTTTTTGCGTTCTGCTCATACATAATCTGCTGATCGATATACCATTGAGCGTTGCTGAAACTTGCATAAAACTTTCCATACTGTCCCGTAAAATCTTCGTGATGCAGGTGAATCCAATCGTATTTTGAAAGATCGCCGCGGAGAATTTCATCGTTCCAAATTTTATCGTAAGGAACTTTTGCGTACTCAAGGGCAAGCGTTACGGCATCATCCCAAGGGGCAAAACCTGGGGGAACGTACACTGCTATTTTCGGAGCCTTCTCAAGCCGCACTACATCCATATTATTATCTTCACTCTGGCAGAAAGCATAAATATCAGCCGCCTGCGAAGCATTAACCGGATCAAACGAAACATTTTCTATCCGGCACTCTACCGCAATATTATCGGTGTAATCTATAAGGAATGAGCCGCCTCGATAATTTAAAAGCCAATCGGCTTTTAGCCCCTGCGTAAGAGCATGAAATGTAACGCCGTAAGCTTTAAGATGATCTGACTGGTCGAGATCCATATAAATTAATATCTTCTCTTGAGCCGCAATATGAAAAGCAAAGAGAAGAAATAAAAGAAATATTTTTTTTAACAAATAATAACCTATTAAATGACAGCAGTGATAAAATCTCCGCTGCTTGTTTTACAAAAAAGCCCCACATACGTGAGGCTTCTTTAAATTTATTAATGAGTCAGGATTAAAAAGGTTGTAAACGGTTACGCCACGGCGCACAGGTGAAACCGTTTTTGATTCTCTGTTTTTTCTCATTAACCCACGACTTAAGTCGTGGGTTAACAACAACCGAATACAATACAAAACCGTTTCAACGGTTTATATTTCTATCTCAAATTTAATTATTGACCTTTTTAGATCAGACTCATTGATTTTGTTAAGCCGACTTTCTATCTGCCTCAATGTATATCGGCTCGGCGCCTTCTTCCACAACATCACGTGTGATGATACACTTATCTACGTTTTCTTTATCGGGGATGTCGTACATAATATCAATCATAAAATCTTCAACTATAGAGCGTAATGCGCGCGCACCGGTTTTTCTTTCAAGAGCTTTTTTTACCAACGCATCAATTGCAAACGGATCGAATTCAAGCTGCACGCCTTCCATCAAAAACAACTTTTTGTATTGTTTAAGTATTGCGTTTTTGGGTTCGGTTAATATACTCTTTAAAGCATCTTCGCTTAAATTATGAAGAGGCGCTGTAACAGGTATTCTGCCGATTAACTCCGGTATCAACCCGAACCGGAGAAGATCTTCAGGCTGAATGTGTTTCAGCAAATCTTCTTCGGAGTGTTTGTCTTTTATTTCGGATGTAAAACCCATTTTGTTTTTATTTACGCGCGATGCTATTATTTTATCGATGCCGTCGAACGCTCCGCCTACTATAAACAAAATATTTTTTGTGTTGATGTTTATCAAATTTTGTTCGGGGTGTTTTCTTCCGCCTTTGGGTGGAACGCCTGCAACCGTACCTTCTAGAATTTTTAAAAGTGCCTGCTGAACGCCTTCACCGGAGACATCACGAGTTATAGATGTGCTTTCGCTTTTGCGTGCTATCTTATCAATCTCGTCAATATAAACAATTCCTTTTTGCGCCCGTTCCAAATTATAATCAGCCGCCTGAAGCAGATGAACAAGTACGGTTTCCACATCATCGCCAACGTAACCGGCTTCGGTTAATGTAGTAGCATCAGCAATTGCAAACGGAACATTCAGTATGCGGGCGAGCGTTTGTGCAAGTAATGTTTTGCCAACGCCGGTTGGACCGATTAACAAAATATTGCTTTTTTCTATCTCAACATCGTCAAGTTCAAAAAACGATTGACGGGAGTTTATTCTTTTATAATGGTTATGAACCGCAACCGAAAGAACTTTTTTTGCTCTTTCCTGCCCGATAACATATTCATCGAGATGTTTTTTTAATACCTTGGGAGAGTGAAGTTCCAACCCTTTTGATACATTACTATTAAATGCCGCAATGTTGTTTTTTAATATATCAACGCTGCTGCTTATACAGATATCGCAAATGTACACATCGGGTCCGGCAATCATGCTTCCAACTTCGTTGCCGTCTCGTCCGCAAAATGAACATTTTACAATTTTCTGGTTTTGTTTTTTTCCCATTCCTAACTCTAACTTGTTTTTCTTAAATTAATTATTGCATTCCTTGCTTCATCCAGATATAAAGAGGATGGAAACTGAGCAAGAAGTTTTTCATACGTTTCCGCGGCTTTCTTAAAATCTTTTGTTCCATACTCATAAATTTTTGCCAACAAATATAATGCTTTATCGGCATAAATGTTTTCACTTCCGGCATCGGCAATTTTGCCAAGAGTTAAACCGGCTTCGTCATATTTATTTAGTGCAATTTCCATTTCGGCAGTTCGCAGTTTTGCAAGCGCAGCTGCCATAAGACTTTTATTATCTTCGGAAACCATCCGGTATTTAACAAGCGCGTCTTCAAACTTGTTGCCCGCCACAAGAAGCTCTGCTTCACCGAAAATTACAAGTTTAGACGAATCATTCATCTGTGTGTTCATTAAAAGAGAAAGCTCAATTGCATCGTTTGCGGTATTGCTTTTTAGGTTTGCGGTAACTTCGCCGCAAAATGATTTTGCCTTGATAAAATCGCCACGCGCAAAGTATATTTTTGCAAGATTGAAGTTTGCTTGGTTTCGTTGTTCTGTCGGACTTCTTTTGGTTTCAATTACTTTATTATAATATTTTTCGGATGACTCAATACTTCCTTTTATTATTTCAACCTTTGCAAGATCGAGCAGTGCGTCCGGGTAAAATATTGAAAGAGGAGACTCGGTAATAATTTTATTAAAATATTGTTCCGCGCCGGTTACATCATTTTGCATCGAAAGTTTCATTCGCCCTAACCGCCAGTATGCCTCATACGCCTGCTCAGAATGCGGGTACAAATTTATTATATTATTGTAAGCTTCTATTACGCCCTCTATTTTACTCGATGGTATTGTAACTGGTGAGTAATAGGGCTTCCAGGCGGGAACAATAGCTTTATATTCTTCACCAAGAGAAGTCTCAAGTGTTTTTGCATAACCAAGTTTTGAGTTTGAGGCTAGAGGGGAATTGGGGTAACGCTCTATAATTGTATTAAATGCCTGCGCTGCCATATCAAAGTGTTTTTCGGAATAGGCAGCTTGGGCAAAGTTGAACAACTCAGAGCCCTGGTTTTTTTGTTTCGAATCAATATCGAGATAAAGATCAAAAGCTTTTTTATAATCATCGGCTTCTATAAATAAACGCGCAAGCATATAAACCGAAGATATATTATTTTCATCCGCACGGCTCCCAAACACTTTTAAGGTTGGTTCGAGAGCGCCGGGTTTGTTTATATACGACATTATTCTCGATTCGACTGTACGCATCTGGTTCGGGTCGGATGATAAAATATCGCTGTATTCTTCGGCTGCTTCTTTGTACTGCATCGTAAGGCTGTAGATGTTGCCGAGGTCGTATGAAAATATCTTTGGGTCGTTTGATATTTTTTTACCTGCCAAAAGGTATTCCGCAGCTTTTTCAAACGCGCGGCGCTGCATTGCAAAATTAGCCATTACCCTATAGTTAATTTGGTTTTGCGGTACTTTTTTTAACGCTTCATCCCAAACTGAAAATGCTTTTTGTTCATTGCCCATTACATGATACGTAGAACCGAGCATTCCCCACAGGTTTAAGTCGAGCGGATTTTTATTTAATCTATCTTGAATTGAAGCCGCCGATTTATCGTACTCTTTTAGGTTTATATATATACGATTGAGTGCGTCGAAGAACTGATAATTATCGGGCTGACGTTTTACGAGGTCTTCTAAAATATCTTTTGACTTCTGAAACTCACCCGCTTGTTCGTAGCTCTGGGCAAGCATAAAGCGGTTATTCAAATCCCCCATATTTTGTGCAAACATAACGGGGATAAAAAGAATGTATATAAAAATGGTTTTGTAAAACATGGTTCAAAAATAACAAAATGCACCCACTCTTCAAGGGCAAATATGGATTTGGGCGTGTGCGGTTTTTTGTAAGCCTTACTCGAAATTATTTTGCAAACACATTCGTTATATTTTTAATAGGTCTTCCGGGCAATCCAATGATTCTACTATTTTCCCTTCTTATCCACCGAACCTTTCAGACTTATGAAC
>JAIOIM010000091.1 GCA_019912505.1 Ignavibacteriaceae bacterium | reverse complement strand
CTATTGATGGCTATACTCAGTACATCAATCTACAGTCAAAGTGGAAGTATCAACAATACTTTAGGAGCGGGGGGTTCATTTATTATTAAGGATGGAGTACCAACCACGTTTTTAACCTTAAGCCAAGCAACAGGTGATCTTACGCTAAGTAATAGTTTATATCTGCCACAAATTTCAAATTCATCAAATGGAACTATATATAAAGGTTTCCAGAGTTTTATTCATACGTTTCAGGTTGCCGGAACAAATGGGAATAACTAGTTTGTTGGAGTTGGTGCAGGCAATTTTACGATGAGTGGAACTGGAATGCAATCGAGTGGAAATACGGGAGTTGGGAGCTATGCATTATATTCACTTACTTCTGGTTATAATAATGTGGCATTCGGACAAAATTCACTTGTTAACACTACCTCCGGCAACAATAATGCAGCGTTTGGGAATGGGGCACTTTCCTCAAATCTGTCGGGTTATAATAACACAGCATTTGGTAACCAAGCGTTACAGAGCAATACGGCATCACAGAATTCAGCGTTTGGTACACAGTCGCTATATGCAAATATAGACGGAACTTATAACTCCGCTTTCGGGCTTTCTTCACTTATGGCAAACACCAGCGGGGCAGCTAATTCATCATTTGGGTCTCAGGCGCTACGAAACAACACAACTGGCGGGTCTAATTGCTCGTTCGGGGAGAATTCACTTTACACTAACATAATAGGAATTGGTAATTCTGCATTTGGGTTGCAAGCGCTTTACCTCAACACAGGAAGCGGCAATTCAGCATTCGGGCAACAGGCACTTAATGGCACTACTACAGGTGAAAACAATACGGCGATTGGAACTCAAGCCGGCACTATAATCTCAATAGGGAGCAACAACTCTGCAATCGGATATTCTGCACAAGTACCGGATGGTGCGGCAAGTAATCAGGTAAGAATTGGTAATACAGCTATTACTTATGCAGGTGTTCAAGTTGCATGGACGATTACAAGCGATAGAAAACTGAAATCAAACATCCTCACTTCAAATCTCGGCTTGGATTTTATCTCTAAACTCAGACCGGTTTCATACTTCAGAAAAAATGATGAATCACAAAAAGTTGAATACGGGTTCATTGCTCAAGAGGTAGAAGAAGCATTAAAAGATAATGCAGTTACTAACAATGGTATGATCTCAAAAGATGTTGAAGGAACATACAGTTTGCGCTACAATGATTTTATTGCTCCGATGGTTAAAGCAATCCAAGAGTTAAAAGAAGAGAATGAAAAGTTTAAGAAAGAGAAAGACCAACAGATAACAAAGTTGGAGAATGAAAACAGTAAGCTTGCCGAAGAAAATTTAAGATTGCAAAAAGATATTTCCGTGATAGGAGCTTCAATAACCGAGCAAGTACAAAAAGAAGTTAGAGCAATGTTGTTAAAAGTTGCAGACGCCGGTGATC
>JAIOIM010000090.1 GCA_019912505.1 Ignavibacteriaceae bacterium | reverse complement strand
GTCTTAATTTCATTATTTATTGTAACTTCAATTTGTGGACAGGTACCTCAAAAGATATTTTATAGCAATGTAAGCATCTTCCCGTCCGATTCGTTGTCCTCTGTTTATTATTCCTATATGATTGGGTATAAGAACCTGGTTTTTGAAACCGGCAAAGGTTTGTACAATGCAGAGTTTAATGTTTCGTTAGAAATTACAGATTTTAAAAGTTCATCCATTACAAGATACTACGATTCGAAAATTATAGAAGTTAAAACCTATGACGAAACCATCGATGCGAGGAAACGTCTGCAGGGCGTATTAAACTTCTCACTGCCAGATGGCAAGTATCTATTTTCTACAATTATTTCCGATAAAAATTCAGGTAAGGAATTAAAGCCGCGGCCAGATACAGTTATAGTTAAAAGTGAAAGTATCTGCCAACCTATTGTCTCCTCCAATTCAATTGAATGCGATGCTTTAAAATATCCTGAGTTTGTAAATCTTGGGGGAAATATCCCTTTTACAGAAAAAACCATTGATTTAATAATTCCAGTAACTTCGCTCGATTGTGACTCCATAAAAGTTTCGATAAATAATGATGGAACAGTTCTGTATCAATCGGTTATACGAGATAAATTTATTTCGGCATTAGGTTTTAAGCTTTGCAATGAAAGTATAATTGTAAAAACTTTTGATGATTCCGTAAAGACACTAAATTTTATTGTAAAAAATATAAATGAAAAGCTGCCTGAAGGGAATATAAAAATATCCGTTGAAGCGGGGAGTGAAAAACAAGTTTTCAACAAAAATGTTGAATGGTTAAACAAACCGGTTTCGTTATCCGATGCAGAAGCGGCTATTAAATCGTTGGAGTTTATTGAAGAGGGAGATGCTATAAAAAAGATGCTTGACAATGATGAAGTAAAATATCCGGAAGTTCTCAGGGAATATTGGAATAAATATAACCCGACGCCTTCAACCGCATTTAACCCTTTAATGAATGAGTATTATCAGCGAATAGATTATTCGGCAAAAAATTTCAAACCTATTGGTAAATTGGATGGAATAAAAACCGACCGTGCTAAAATATATATAAAGTATGGTAAACCTGTAAATATTGAGCGTCATTCGAACGGAATAGGTAAAGTTGTAGAAACCTGGTATTATGAAAAACCAACAAGAAAATTTATTTTTGTTGACAAAGATGGAATTGGAAATTATATTTTACAGAACGGCTGATGGCAACATTTGTTTTTACATGCGGCGATATAAACGGAATCGGGCCTGAGATTGCATACAAATCTTTCATGCGGATTGCACCACTCAACCATGATAAGTATATTTTTATTGCCCCTCTTAAAGTAGTAAACAGATTACAATTACTTCACGGTGCAATTGAATATCAACTTCTCAAAAATCATTCTGAGCCGCTTAAGAAAAAACTATCCATCATCGATATTGGAAATATTTCCGCTGAACCCGGCAATCCAACAAAACAATCAGGTGAAATTGCTTTTAGGGCTATTGAAACTTCATTTGCTTTGTTAAAAAATGGATTAGCCGATGCAGTGATTACTGCCCCTATATCAAAAACAGCAATAAACCTTGCCGGAATAAATTTCCCCGGTCATACAGAAATGTATGCTGAGTGGTGCGGAGTTAAAAATTTTGTTATGACATTTCTTTCAAAAAAAATGAAAGCTGCGCTACAGACAATTCATATTCCTTTAAAAGATGTCGCAAAGAAAATAACTCAAAAGAAATTAACGGAAACTTTGACAGTATTAAATAGTATGCTTCAAAATGATTTTGGTATTAAAATACCGACCATCGGCGTGCTCGGCATAAATCCGCATGCAGGCGAAGAAGGAATAATTGGCAAAGAAGAAATTGAAATAATTGAGCCAGTCATTGAGAAAATTAAAAACAAAATAAATGTATCAGGACCATTTTCGCCCGATGCCTTCTTTGCAAACGGAATGGAAAAGAATTTTAATCTCGTGCTCGGGATGTATCACGACCAGGTGTTAATTCCATTTAAGCAGATGAATTTTGGTATGGGTGTAAACTTTACTGCCGGACTTCCGATAGTTCGTACATCACCCGACCACGGTACCGCATTTGATATTGCATGGCAGGGTATTGCTGATGAATCGAGCATGCTTGAAGCTCTCAGATATGCTAAACTAATTGCAAATAACCGGATAAAAAAGAATGCGAATTAAAACCCAAACATATACTACTCTTTCGAATGTGTATAAT
>JAIOIM010000089.1 GCA_019912505.1 Ignavibacteriaceae bacterium | reverse complement strand
GCCCTTTTCAGTGTATATTTTGTAATCAGAAAAAAATTTCAGGTCAGTTAGAAACGCCCTCCTTCGATGAAATACGAGTTTCCATAGAAAAGCATCTTTCTACAATTCGAAAGGAAAATTCCGAAATTGAAATTGGATTTTTTGGAGGTAATTTTACGGGTATCCTACTGGATGAGCAGGAAAAGTATTTGAAAATTGCAAATGATTATTTAGATAGAGGGATTTCAGGCATCCGTTTATCTACCCGCCCCGATTATATAAATGAAGATGTTATCCTACTGCTAAAACAGTACAATGTAACAACCGTAGAACTCGGCGCACAATCATTTGATAGTGAGGTGCTAAAAAAGAGCGGACGCGGGCACACAATGCAGGATATTATTTACGCTTCATCGATGATAAAAAATGCGGGTATAAAACTTGGTTTACAAATGATGATTGGCTTACCGGGCGATACAATCGATAAATCAATTTTTACCGCAAATAACATTGTGGGTCTCGGTGCCGATAACACCCGGTTATACCCCGCACTCGTAATAAAAGGAACCGCGCTCGAAAAACTTTTTAACGATGGCAAATATAAACCGCTAAGCCTGAGTGAAGCTGTTAATTGGACAAAAACAATTTTGCAAATTTTTGAAAACAATAATGTTACTATTTTACGTATCGGACTGCATCCCTCCGAAGGTTTATTAAACGGACACGAGCTGGCGGCGGGTCCGTTTCATATTTCATTTAAAGAGCTTGTGCTGTCAAATATTTGGAATGATTTACTTTCAAACATTGAACATAAAACCGAAAATTGTGATATAACAATTGAAGTAAGCAAAAAAGAATTTAATTACGCTATCGGCTACTCGGCACAAAACAAAAAAATGCTCCAAAAACATTTTGCAAAAGTAAAATTTATTGCTTCCCCATTATTAAAAAATCGTGAGTTTAATGTTATTTATTGTTAACAAAGATATTCCCGCCGCTGCCTTAAAAAAGCTTGAAAAATTCGGTGAGACTATTGTGTTTGAAACTATCGGGATTACATATCCGGCAATATCTAACCATCCCGATATCTTTTTCTGCGTTGTTGATGATAAGTTAGTCTACGCTCCCAATATTCATGAACATTATATTGATCAAATAAAAAATGGAGGGTTCGACTCTATTGCAGGAAGTTCAAAGATTGGCTGTGAATACCCTTCAACCGCAAAATATAATGCCGCTGCAACAAATAATTATTTTATTCATAATAAAAACCTAACCGATGAGACAATTACAAAATTATGTTTGAATAAAAAACTACTTGATGTAAAACAGGGCTATACACGGTGTAATTTACTCGCACTGAAAAACAACAATTTTATAACTTCCGACAGAGGGATTGAAAAAAAACTTATTGATGAAAAATTACCGTGTTTGTTTGTTCAATCGGATGATATTTCACTCCCCGGTTTTAAACATGGATTTTTTGGCGGGGCGTGCGGCGTTTTTGATGATAATGTTTTTATTCTTGGTAATCTTAAAAATCTTTATGATGGACAAAACGTAAAATATTTCTTGGAGCAGCTCGAGTATAATATTATTGAGTTAAATGACGGAAATCTTTTTGATGCAGGAAGTATTCTAATAATAAACCAGACATAAGAAATGCAGTTTCCTAAATTGATAATCTTTTAGTTAAATTTGTACATCAATTAATTACTCATTTAATCGGGTGAAAGATGAAAACATCTCTACCATTATTCCTTCTTGCAGCTATGCTGATTACCCCGCAGGTTATTCATTCAAAAACAATAACAAGCGAAAAGATAATGATAAAAATTATTCCCAGACCAGAAAAAGTTCTACTTCGTGAGGGTAGTTTTACACTTGATGCAAACACAAAAATAGTCGATCAATCAAGCGCAAAACTTTTTGATGGAACTATAAAATACTTAATAGAAAAAATTTCCGGCGCAACCGGTTACAAATTACAAACCGCAGACTCGCCGACAAAAACAACATCAATTATATTTTTAGAAAATAAAAAACTTTTGCAAGAGGCTTACCATTTGGTTGTTGAAAAGGACAAAATTATTGTTCACTCATCTTCAGCCGAAGGTGCTTTTTATGCCGTACAGTCGCTGCTACAGTTAATGCCGCCGCAAATTTTTTCTAATAAAAAAGAAGCTGTTGTTTGGAATATTCCTTGTATAAATATTGAGGACGCGCCGCGTTATAAATGGCGCGGTATGCAACTTGATGTTTCACGTCATTTTTTCCCAAAGGAGTTTATAAAAAACTACATCGATTACATAGCTATGTACAAACTTAACCGCTTTCATTGGCATCTTGTTGATGACCAGGGCTGGCGAATTGAGATAAAAAAATATCCAAAACTTACAGATATAGGCGCCTGGCGGGTTGACCGTGAAGATATGAGTTGGCGCGAAAGGGAAAGGCAGAAAGACGGTGAAGTGCCTACCTACGGAGGCTTTTACACACAGGAGGATATAAAAGAAATAGTAGCTTATGCCGCAGATCGACACGTTGAAATACTTCCTGAAATTGAAATGCCTGCACACGTACTTTCGGCTTTGTCAGCTTACCCCGAACTCTCGTGCACCGGCGGACCTTTTACAGTACCTCCCGGCACTTACTGGCCAAACATTGATATTTATTGCGCCGGCAAAGAAAAAACATTTGAATTTTTGGAAGATGTACTTAATGAAGTAATAGAACTTTTTCCGTGCAAATATATTCATATAGGCGGTGATGAGGCAGATAAAACAGAATGGAAAAAATGTCCTGACTGCCAGCGAAGAATAAAAGAAGAAGGATTAAGAGATGAAGCCGAACTTCAAAGTTATTTTATAAAAAGGATTGAGAAATTTTTGATTTCAAAAAATAAACGGTTAATAGGATGGGACGAAATTCTTGAAGGCGGACTTGCACCGGAGGCAACTGTTATGTCGTGGCGCGGAATGCAGGGCGGCATCGATGCGGCAAAGCAGGGGCATGATGTTATAATGACTCCAATGGATTACTGTTACTTTAATTTTTATCAGGGTAAACCTGAATTTGAACCGGAAGCTTTCGGCGGCTTTTTGCCGTTAAAAACAGTCTACCAGTTTGAGCCTACTCCGGCTGAACTTTCTGCAACAGAGGCTGAACATGTTCTTGGCGGACAAGCAAATTTATGGACTGAATTTATTGGCTCGCCGGATATTGCCGAGTATATGATTTTTCCGCGAATAGCCGCTCTTGCCGAAGTGGATTGGACACAAAAAGAGTTGCGCGATTGGAAGAGTTTTCAGTCGAGGATAAATCATCAGTTTGAGATTTATGAAAATATGGGTGTACACTATTCAAAAAGTTTATACACCGTATACATAACGCCGAAACCTGATGAAAATAGATCCGAACTTTTTGCTGCTTTAGAAACAGAAAGCAGCTTACCGGAAATCTATTATTCAACTGACGGCACCGAACCGGGTTTAGCATCGCTTAAATACAATGAACCAGTAAAAATAGAAAATAGTATAACTCTAAAAGCAATCTCCTTTATAAATGGAATTGCAACAAGCAGAATTTCCGAGCAAAAATTTTACAAACATATCGCCTTTTTGAAAAAGCCGTTACTAAAATATAAATATGCAGACAATTACAAAGGCGGCGGAGATTATGGTTTAACAAACGGAATAGTCGGCTCTGAAAATTACGGCGATGGCTGCTGGAGCGGCTTTTATGGTGTTGATCTCGATGCTGTAATTGACCTGGGAGAAAATAAATCGGTGAAAAAATTATCTGCAGGCTTTCTTCAAAAAATTTCTTCGTGGATATTTTTACCATCAAAAGTAGAATATTACATTTCATCAGATGGAACCAATTACACATTAGTCGGCGAGGTTGTAAACGATGCTTCAGATGATAAACCCGATAATTTTAGAAAAGATTTTACATTTGAAATTAAGTCGGTTGAAACACGTTACATAAAAGTTGTTGCCCGGAGTATAGGTGTTTGTCCGGAAGGACACGCAGGAGCCGGTAAAAAAGCATGGCTTTTTGCAGATGAAATAGTTGTCGAATAATCCACTTCAAAAAAACATTTTAAAAGTTTAGCCGGCAGATGTCGGCTTTACTTTTGCTAATAGCTTAACTATCGATTTCAGTTATTCTCCCTTGTAAACTAATCCTGTTAAAAAGATTTTGTTTACACTACTTGTATTAAGTGATAAAAGACAATTTGGAATATGTTTTAATTTATTTTGCTTTTTTTATTTTTCATACAAAAATTCTGCCTCTAACAGTTTTCCGGTACCTGTTTTGTTAATAGCAAACGATACGGAGCCATAAAT
>JAIOIM010000088.1 GCA_019912505.1 Ignavibacteriaceae bacterium | reverse complement strand
CCCTTCCCCAATAAAATGTTTTACTAAAATTTTAAGGCGTTTTTAATTGCCGAATTATTTAGATTTACCTGCAACAATTGAAACTTTGGTGAAAAAATGAAAACAAATTATTTAGCTCTATTATCGTTAATTTCCATTTTGCCGCTATACGCGCAGCAAGTAAAGTTTGAAGATTTCTTTACCGATCAAACTATGCGTATTGATTATCACCACATCGGTGATGCAAAAAGCGAACTTGTTACAATCGATCAGATATACGGCTACGGTATATGGGCAGGCAGTCTTCTTCATCTTATTGATAATTTTAATAACGGCGCTTACTACTACAAAATTTATGATGAAGCAACCGGGGCTTTAATATTTTCAAAAGGATTTGACAGTTATTTTAAAGAATATCAAACAAGCGATGCGGCTATAAACGGTATTAAAAAAGCATATCACGAAAGCGCTATTATTCCCTACCCCAAAAATAAAATCCGTTTCGCACTTGAAAAAAGAGGCAAACAAAACGAGTTGAACGAAATATTCAACGTGTTAATTGATCCGGCTGACTTATACATCATAAAAGAAGAAGCTAAAGATAAAGATGTAACTGTTATAAAAGCACTTTACAACGGCGATCCGCACACCAAACTTGATGTTGTTATTTTGGGAGATGGTTATACCTCTTCTGAAAAAGCAAAGTTTGAAAAAGATTTAAAACGTTTTACCGATTTGTTTGTAAGCAGCGAACCCTATAAGTCAAACAAAAATGATATAAATATTTACGGCGTTTTTAAACCATCAGAAGAAAGCGGAACGGACGAACCGGGAGCGGGCATTTATAAAAACACAGTTTTAAATACAACATTTTATTCGCTCGGTTCAGAAAGATATTTGCTTACTGAAGATAATAAAACCATGCGCAATCTTGCGGCATTTGTTCCTTACGATGCAATTTATATTATGGTTAACAGTCCCCGTTACGGCGGCGGCGGTATTTACAATTTTTATTGTACTTTTGTAAGCGATAATCAATTCAGCGATTATATTTTTCTGCATGAGTTCGGACATTCGTTTGCCGGGCTCGCAGACGAATACTACACATCCGATGTTGCTTACAATGAATTTTACCCCGCCGGGTTAGAGCCGGTTGAGCCAAATATTACACGACTACTCGATAAAAATAATTTGAAATGGAAAAATCTTATAGCACCGGGTATCGAAATTCCTACTCAATGGGAGAAAAAAGATTACGATGCCAACGATTATATATGGTTAAAAGAACGCACCGCAATGAATAAAAACATAGCAAATCTAAAAAGGAACAAAGCACCCAAAGAACAAATAGACGCAGCACAAATAGAGTATAATAATAAAGACAAAGCACACAGCGATGCAGTGGATAAATACTTAAAAAGCAGCAAATATTGGGATATGGTAGGGGCTTTTGAGGGCGCCGGTTATTCAGCCGAAGGTCTGTATCGCCCGATGCTTGATTGTCTAATGTTTTCAAAAGGAACGAAACCGTTATGCAAAGTGTGCGCCGACCATGCGGCAAAAATAATTAAACATTACACTGAGTAAATCTTTATCATACATACATTCATCCATACATTTACAATAAATTGGGTGAATGAATGTATGGTTGAGAAATATATTTTTTATTAACTATAACGGTAGGTTTGTTATGATTATTGATTTGCTAAATAACGCCGATATGTACAAATCAATTTCTCTGGGCATCCAGGTTGCGTTGGAATATATCACTACAACCGATTTCAGTAAAACTGAACCTGGGCGATATAAAATTGACGGCGAGAACATTTTTGCTCTTGTCAGCGAATATCAAACCAAGGCTGAAAGCAAAGCAAAATTAGAAGCTCATAAAAAATATATCGATGTGCAGTTTGCCGCTTCGGGCAGCGAAAAGATCGGCTATTCGCCGTTAACAACACAGAATCCGTTCCAGCCATATGACGAAGTAAACGACTATTCACTTTATGAAGGAGAAAAATCGTTTATAAAATTAGCGGCGGGTATGTTCGCAATATTTTTTCCGGAAGATTTGCACATGCCCGGGATTAGTATTGATGAGCCAAATACCGTAAAAAAAGTTGTTGTAAAGGTAAGAGTATAAAAA
>JAIOIM010000087.1 GCA_019912505.1 Ignavibacteriaceae bacterium | reverse complement strand
CTTTATTATATTAATTTTGTGTTACTTTAAACATACAAACCAATCAAGGCGTCAGTGTTTTCGCTTTCGGCAATTTGCTCTATTCTAAAGTTTGTTCTTCCGTTTCGCTTCTGCTGTACGGCTTTGTGTGTAAATGTAAGTTTAATCGAATAAACGACAAACTTTTTATAGGTAGCAGCTTAGGCACGCCGCCGTTATATTTCATTTAAATGTGAGCCCATTATGAAGGCAATAGTTTTTGGGGCAAGTGGTGCAACTGGCAAATTAGTAGTTCAACAGCTTGTAAAAAGAAGCGTTTTAGTAAGAATAGTTATGAGAGCTTCTGCAATAATACCCAGCCAATTTTTAGATGATAAGAGGATAGAAATTGTAACGGGGAATATCAATGACTTTGATGTTCAAAAAATTAAAGACCTTGTTAAAGATTGTAATTTTGTTATCTGCTGCCTTGGGCATAACATAAGTTTGAAAGGAATTTATGGCTCACCTCATAAATTAGTTTACAATACAGTTGCGAAAGTAATTGAGTCCTTACAAGTCCATAAAATGAAACCAAAGTTTATCTTAATGAGCACAACTGCTTATACAAATAAAAAAAGTGGTGAGTCAAACACGTTCGGGGAAAAGTTACTATTCTTTTTGCTAAAATATTTATTGCCGCCCCACAAAGATAATGTGCTTGCCGCCGATTATCTTGTTTACAAATTAGGTTCACAATCTAATATTAATTGGGTTGCAGTCCGACCTGATTCACTTTTCGATGAAGAAAGCGAAAGTTGTTATGAAATACATAATTATAAATTACGAAGTCCTATTTTCAACGCCGGCAAAACAAGCAGGTTAAACGTTAGTCATTTTATGGCAGAGCTATTAACAAATGACAATTTGTGGAGAGAATGGGAATACAAAACACCGGTTATTTATAACAAAGAATAAATGCTTTGAGAACTCATGATAAGTTTTTTCAATTAAAACCAACACGAAATATGGATGTTTGATAAATTATTTTTAATCTCTTTCGGGGCTTAGTTATCCCGAAAGAATAAATTGGTCCTTATATACATCCAGGCTATTTAAAAAAGCAGAAGAAAAATATTTAAATAAAATTAACTGCGGTGTTGTCCCAGTTTAGCGGGGTAGCACGCTGTTAGGCTTAAAATAAATTTTTAGTAAGAGATGGTGCGGGCAATATCCTTATCTGAAGTTCCAAGCGCGAATAAAGATCTAATTATTAGATCAAGCGATACTGAGGGATCACCAGTCTCAAGTTTTGCTACACGTGACTGGCTAGATTTAATGATTTTTGCCAGATCAACTTGTGTTAATTTTCTTTCAGTTCTCAATTTTCTCAAATTAGCGCTAAGTTTTATTTTTAATTCTATGTATGAAGATTCTTCCTCAGATAAATTTAAGAACTCTTTAGCTGAACCAATTTTCCACCCCTTTTTCTCTAAGTCTTTTTGTTTTTGTTTATCCATTGTCATATTTCTTAAAACTTTTTTTGCAAATCTCAATAATATTTTTCGGTGTTTGTTGGGTTTTCTTCTTAAAAACTTCAAGAATTATAATAGCATCATCATCAATTCTATAGATGATTCGCCACGTGCTACTTGCATCATTAATTCTAAGTTCATGGCACTTGGAACCTATGCGAGGCATTGGTCTGGAATAAGGCATTTTTAATTTTTTCCCGATCTGGAAAAGCCGGAGAAGAAATCCAGCTTCAATTCTAGCAATAGAAGAAAACGGAGGAGTTTTAATTTCTCCTTGCAACCGACAAGAGGTTTATCTTTAATATTTACGATATGAATTTATGCCACAATTGACATATTGTCAAGAAGTTGGAAAAGGCTATCATGTCATTCAGATTAAACTACATCCGGAATGTAGATGTTCGTTCTAAAACTGTGAGGTATACTTAGGCTTGAAATTGTTAAATCACCCGGGGTTGATGAAATAATTGAACACACCTAAAATGCTTTATTGAAGAGAACGGTAAATATTTTCCGTATGTTTAACCCAAAAG
>JAIOIM010000086.1 GCA_019912505.1 Ignavibacteriaceae bacterium | reverse complement strand
TGATTTTAAGTTATTTGATGCTGCTTCAAACATGGAAAAAAGTGTGGCTTTTGCAGATACAACATTCTTCGATTACAATCAAAATTATTTTTCGTTCGAATTTGCGTCACTTGATTATACCGCGCCCGGAAAAAACAAATATATGTACAAACTCAAAGGCTTTGATGATAAATGGATTAACTCCGGAAATAGGCGCTATGTTAGTTACACAAACTTAGAACCCGGGCAATATATTTTTAAAGTCAAAGGTTCAAATAGTGACGGAATTTGGAATCCAAAGGAAACATCTTTACTCATTATTATTTCGCCTCCCTATTGGGAAACCATGTGGTTTCGGCTGTTTGCGCTTTTAGTATTGTTAAGTTTTATTTTGGGCGCATACAGATTAAGAGTTAGAACAATTAAGGAGCGAAATCTTCGCCTTCAGGTGCTGGTTGATGAAAGAACAGCGGAGCTTAAGGAAAGTGAAAATCAATTAAAAGAAGCTAACGAAACAAAAGATAAGTTTTTTTCAGTTATTGCCCATGATTTAAAATCACCGTTTATGTCCCTGCTCGGTTTCTCGGATATCCTTAGAGAAGATTATAAAAAAATGGGGCATGAGGATATTAAAACTTTTGCCGAGAGTATGTACAAGTCGGTTAAAGGTGTATACAGACTGATCGAAAACCTGCTTGACTGGTCCCGCTTTCAAACAGGTAAATTGGATTGCGAATTGGCAAACCTTAATATAAACAGTCTCGGCTCACAGGTAATTGAATTATATAAAGATAGTGCTCTTGAAAAGGAAATTACAATTGCAAATAAAATTGAAGATAACTCATACATACTTGCCGATGATTATATGATTAGAACAGTACTCCGAAACCTGATTGCAAATGCAATAAAATTTACCGCTGCCGGGGGGAGTATAATTTTATCCTCGAAAGAAATTAAGGGTAAAGTAAAAATAAGCATCACAGATTCGGGCACCGGTATTTCTGACGATAATATTTCAAAACTTTTTAATACCACGCTTAATTTTAGCACACCCGGCTTGCGCGGTGAAACCGGCACCGGATTGGGTTTAATGCTTTGCAAAGAGTTTGTTGAAAAAAATAACGGGTCTATTTCAGTAGATAGCAAACTTGGCGTCGGAAGCGTGTTTACCATCATTTTACCGTCCGGCAACAAAAAATCATAACACCATTTAATGCCGTGCTGCCGGTTTTATAACCACTCAAAAGAATATTTTTCCTTTCGTCTTTCTATCCTTTTTATGTAGCCAGTCTTTAACTATTTTTAGAACAAAATTCTCAAGTATAATTTAGGCAGATATGAAAACCTTTTTATTATTTGTTGCCCCGATAATTCTTTGTTTTCAAATTAACGCCGCAGCGCAAGGATTTTTTGTGCGCGGTAGTATTAAAGATTTCGGAACCTTTGAGCCGCTTGTTTTTGCCAACGTACGTGTTGCCGGAACTACCATGGGAACATCCGCAAATAAAAACGGTGAGTTTGAACTTAAATTGCCCGCCGGTGAGTATACTTTAATCGTCTCATTTATCGGGTATATTTCAGATACTGTTGAAGTAAAGCTTGATAAAAATTTAACCGAAATAAATTTCAATCTTCAACAAACAAAAATTAATCTTCCCGAAATAACAGTATTACCCGGTGTAAACCCCGCCCTCGAAATAATACGCAAAGCAGTAAAAAGAAAAAATGAACGCAATAAGCTTTTGAAAGATTATACGTTTAAGGCATACACAAAAGGAGTTGTCTGGTCTGATGGTGATGTAGGCGCCGGCAGCCAAAGCGTGAGCGTTGGACTTGGGGGAGGCGAAGATTCAGCCGGTCTAAAAATTAATGCTATAATTGAAAATGAGAGTGAGGGATATTTTTTAGAACCGGACAACTATAAAGAAATAATAAACGCACGAAAACAATCGGCGAACATTCCATCAGCAATAAACATCTTTACTGGCGGAAGAATAATACAAAATTTTTATGACGAAGAAATAAATTTTTTAGGGAAAGAGTTACCCGGTCCTATTGCCGATGATGCTCTTGACTATTATTACTATTATCTCGTTAAAACCCTCGCGATAGACAACAAAATAGTTTACCAGATTTATCTTGCTCCAGATTATATAAGCAACCCCGGTTTTATGGGCGATATATTTATTGTCGATTCAACTTTCGATTTAATAAAAGTTGATCTTCACCTTAACCGCGCTGCAAACATCGGCGGCATTTTGGATACCCTAAATATTTACCAGCAATTTAACGATTACAACAATGTTTTTATGCCTGCAGATTATCGGATGTATGTGCATGCAAACCTCCTCGGTCTTGCCGAAATAATTTTTGATTTAAATACAATTTTGTATGATTATAACATCAACAACGGGTTAAGCAAAAACTTTTTTAATGAAGTGGTTATAAAAGTGCTTCCCGATGCTGATGAAAAAGATTCTATATATTGGGCGCAAACGCAAACAATACCCGGCACAATCGAAGAGTCGATTGCTTACGCACGAATTGACAGCGTTAAAAAATTACCACGAAATTTATGGGACGATTTTTCTTTTCTATCAACACGAATAAATTTTTCGGATAATATTGCAACCAGCGCCCCACTTGCAATGTACCATTTTAACCGTGTAGAAGGGCACTCCGTTGATTTTGGAATTTTTGCTTATGATTTATTCAATCAGCGGTTTAATTCGTCAATAATGACAAACTATGGTTTTGCCGACAAAATATTTAAAGCAGATTATAACGGCAGATTCCTTTTGGGAGATTACAGAACTACACGTCTTGAAGTTAACGCTTACAAAAAACTGAATATTTTGTTTGATGAATCAAAATCTTACGGTGAGTTATTTTCATCCATGCTTTCTTTATTAAGCAAATATGAATTCAGCGACTATTATTACTCAACCGGGTTTGATGTTAATCTTTCTGCAGATGTTTCGCCGGTAATAAAATTAAACGGCGGATTTATTAACCGCACAGATCGTTCCGCCGTTAAAAACACAGATTTTTCGTTCTTCAAAAAAGATGAAAAATTTAGAAGTAATTTGCCTGTTACCGAAACAACCGTAAGAGCAATTACAGCCGGTTTTGCAATTGACTTTAGAAAGTTTATTGAGGATGGCTATTTTAGAAGAAGATTAGCGCTTTCAAATTCTTACATTCTATTAAACGGAAAAGTAACCTTTGCAGATAAAAGTTTATTAAAAAACCAGAATGATTTTACAACCTATGAAGGCACTGTCCGGGGCAGAATAAATTCGATTGGCAGCACTTCGTTAAATTTTAATATCCACGGCATCTATAATAACGGCTCGCTTCCGTTTCAAATGCAGTACGCAATTCCGGGAAATATTGATTTAACAGGGCAGCGAAATACTTTTCGTACACTCGGGTTAAATGAAGTTATCGGCGACAGAGTGATTACTGTAAACCTCGACCATTCTTGGGGGGATAATATTTTTAGATGGTTAAAAATACCGGTATTAAAAGATCTTGAACTTCAGTTAAACACTTACCTAAACGCTGCATATTCTGATATAAGTTTCAAAAGTGAAATGCTTATGCCCATGAAAACCGCAACTTTTAAAAACCCATTTTTCGAAGCAGGTTTTAGTCTCGGACATATTTTATTTCCGATGACATTTGAGTTTAGCTGGAAGTTAAACCACTTTGATAAAAACAATTTTAGATTCGGAATTAATTCCCAACTTATGTTTTAACAAAAAAATTATTTGTTGGAAACAGGTATATGTTGTTTAAAACTAAAAAGCGCTCATAAGAGCGCTTTCAGAAAAACAAGATTCTAACGATTTCCTATTTCTTTTTCGGCTTTGCTTCGCTGACAACAATACTGCGTCCGCTTAACTCTGAACCATTAAGAGCCTGGATTGCGCTACTTGCTTCGGCTTCGTTTTCCATTTCTACAAAACCGAAACCTCTGGATTTACCGGTCTCACGATCGGTGATAACTTTGGCAGAAACGACCTGTCCATGAGCTTCGAAAGCTGATTGGAGTTGTTCATCGCTTACTGACCAGGGGAGAGACCCCACGAAGAGTTTGGTACTCACTAACTTACCTCTAAAAAAAATGAATTAAAACACACGGCTCGAAAACCGCACGTCAAAATAATATTAAATATTATTAAAACAAAATAAGAAACCGGTTTAAATACAACCGGCACAACTTGTTAACATCCCGCACCAGCCTTTTAAGAAGTTGTTAAAATCAAACGCATTGCTTCGGTTACCAGCGATACGCCTCTAACTTCGATGCCGGGAGTTGCTTTCATCCCCTTCAAATTATTCTGTGGAATAATAATTCTTGTAAATCCAAGTTTCTCAGCTTCCTGAATTCTCTTTTCAATATGCCCTACGCTTCTTACTTCACCGCCAAGTCCAACCTCGCCAATTATTACACTATTCTTGTCTGCCGGCTTATCAAATAAACTTGATGCTATCGCAGAACATACCGCAAGATCAACAGCCGGCTCATCAATTTTTACTCCGCCAGCCATATTTAAAAATACATTTGTTGCCGATAGCCGCGCATTTGCCCTCTTTTCTAAAACAGCAAGTAGAATAGACAACCGCCTGTAATCGAAACCGGTAGTTACACGCTGCGGATTTCCATAATTGGAAGGAGTAACCAAAGCTTGTACCTCCAGCAGTATTGGGCGGGTGCCTTCGATGCTTGCTGTAACTACAGAGCCGGTAGACTGCGCTCCCCTTTCACTTAAAAATAATTCGCTCGGGTTTTTAACTTCTGTTAAACCATCTTCGTGCATTTCAAAAACACCAATTTCGTTTGTGCTTCCAAAACGATTTTTTTGCGCACGTAAAATCCTGAATGAATGTTTTGTCTCCCCCTCGAATTGAATTACAGTGTCCACAATATGCTCAAGAATTTTTGGTCCGGCAATAATTCCTTCTTTTGTAACATGCCCGACAATGATTACCGAAAAAAGATTTCGTTTTGCTTCTTCCATCAAAAGAGAAGTACACTCACGTATCTGTGTTACGGTGCCGGGGGAGTTAGCAAGTTCCGAACGATACATCGTTTGAATTGAATCTATAATTACAACCGCGGGGGACAAAGAATGAATACCGGAGATAATTGTTCCAAGTTCAGTCTCCGCCATTACATGAAAATTTTCGGAACTTATTTTTAAACGTGCGGCACGCAGCTTTATTTGTTTTAAAGATTCTTCACCCGTAACATAAAGCACGGTTTCTTTCATTCGTGAGGCAGACTGCATCGCGAGTGTTGATTTTCCGATTCCCGGATCGCCGCCGAGAAGCACAACCGAGCCTGGCATAAGCCCGCCGCCAAGAACACGGTCAAATTCATTTATCCCGGTTTTTATTCTGTCTTCCTCATCCGCAGTAATATCGTTTAGTTTTACCGCCTTGAACGGATGATTAAATGTCGGCTGACGCTTCGGTCCGGTTTCAACTAATTCTTCGGTTAGTGTATTCCACATATCGCACTCGGGGCATTTGCCGAGCCACTTCGGCGACTCGAAGCTGCAGTTTGAGCAGACATATTTTATTTTTTGTTTTGCCATAATACCGCCGGAAATTTGTTCTCCAACTTAATGTTTTGAATTGAAAAGGGAAAGAATTTTTAAGAAAAATTGACTACCCGAAAATTAAAATTATTTTGGAGCAGCCTCAAATAATAATTGTTAAATGTTTGATGACTTAATTGCAGTTCAACAAATTAATAACTTATGTTACTCGGAAACTGTAAATGAATAGCTCCGATATTTAGAGGTTGTGTGAAAGTCATGGTTTTTAAT
>JAIOIM010000085.1 GCA_019912505.1 Ignavibacteriaceae bacterium | reverse complement strand
GGACAGGAATATTCCTTTATCTTTTTAATTTAGATAAAAGGCTAAAAAATATTGAAAAAGAAATGAATGGAGATACGAATGAATAACAAGTATATATTCGGCGGAATAATTGTAACAGTGTTTTTAGGTTTGATGATATATCTTTTTACGCAAAGTAATGTTCAGTACGAAAGTGACTTTTCCCGAGTGGCAAAAATTGATAAAACGGTAAAGGCTACTGGAGCGTGGGTTAAAGAAAAAAATTATGAAATAGACAGAACAAACAAAACCTTTTCGTTTTATATGATAGATGATAAAGGAAATGAAATGAAAGTTGTTTACAAAGGAACTATTCCGAATAATTTTGAAACTGCAACAAGTGTAGTAGTAACAGGCAAATACGAAAAAGGTTCGTTTCACGCAAAGGATATCTTAACTAAGTGTCCTAGTAAATACGAGAATGAACAGGTTAAGTCCTCCAGTTTATAATAAAATAAAAATAAATTTTAACACCCTTCTGCGTTCCGGAATTATTACCGGGACGCTTTGGGATGATATATACATTTTTGAAAAATATGAGGTTTAGATGATTGGCAGCATAATTCTTACACTTGCTCTTGTAAGCAGCATTATTGCCATGGTAATGTACACATTAAGTTACCGTGGTTATGGCAACGCGCTTAATATAGGAAGAATAGCTTACCATGTTATGGCGATGCTTGTTATACTTGCATCTACGTTTTTGTTGTATTCAATTTTAACGCATGACTATGGTTTAAAATATGTGTACAGCTATAGCGAAAATAACTTATCGGCGGGTATACTTGCCGCAACATTTTGGGCCGGGCAGGAAGGTAGTTTTATGCTATGGCTGCTTTTAACTGCAATAGTAGGATTATTTCTTCAATCCTATTCATCAAAGCGGGGCGATTTAGAACCTCGCGTCATGGCTGTATTTTCGCTTGCCGTAACGTTTTTATTAGTCATGGTTTCTCCTCTTTTCAAAAATCCATTCGAAGCAATTTGGGCAGAGCCAATTTATATCGGCGTAAAAGATATTGCTTCTCAGTTTTTAAGTATGCCCTGGATTCAAAACTTTATGTTCAGCGACCCGCAATCTAACCAGAGTTTTGTAAAAGTAAATTCGGAGTTATACGCAGTTTTGCAAGCTAACGGGGTTGCGTTAAAAGATTTTATAATTAATGGTCGTGGTTTAAACCCGCAGTTGCTAAATTTCTGGATGCAGATTCACCCGCCAATTTTATTTCTTGGGTTTTCAATGGCAACAGTGCCGTTCACATTTGCAGTTGCCGCTTTGATAAAAAACGAATACACTGATTGGGTTCGTCAATCACTCCCTTGGGTGCTTAGCGGAATGGGAATCCTTGGTCTTGGCGTTATGCTCGGTGGTTATTGGGCATATGAAATGCTTGGCTGGGGCGGTTATTGGGCATGGGATCCTGTAGAAAACTCAAGCTTAATTCCGTGGCTCATCGGCGTGGCTTCAATCCATACACTGTTGGTTCAGAAAAAAAGCCAGGCAAAAGGGGGGATTGGTAAATTTGCAAAAATTAATTTAATACTTGCCATCTTAACTTATGTACTCGTTTTATACAGTACATTTTTAACTCGTAGCGGCGTACTCGGAGATGCTTCTGTGCATTCCTTTGTTGACCCCGGAATGCTTGTTTATTTGTTCCTCGTCGTTTTCATCGGGTCATTTATTGTGCTGGGCTTTGGAGCCATAGCTTACCGATGGAAATATTTATCGGAACATGTTCTGGACGAAGAAGGTTTACTCAGCCGCGATTTAGCGCTTTTTACAGCTGCAATTGTTTTATGCGCAAGTGCAATAATTGTATTAATGGGTACAAGCGCACCACTGTTCGGCAGTTCTGTCGAAACATCGTTTTATGACGAGATGCATATTCCCATTGTAATTATCATCGGGTTCCTAAACGGTTTTAGTTTGTTATTAAAATGGAAGCAATCCGATGGGAAAGCCGTATTAAAAAAAACAATAGTGCCTATTGCTCTATCGCTTGTTACAACTA
>JAIOIM010000084.1 GCA_019912505.1 Ignavibacteriaceae bacterium | reverse complement strand
GTTATAAAAAAAACAAAGGAATAACAAATGAATAAAGTACTTATTACCGCTTTGATTACAATATCAACGCTATCAAGTTATGCGTTTAATTGTGCAGATAAAAATAATAATTTGACTTATCAATCCAAACATGGAGCAGTGATGAACGATTCTATAAGCGATATATCTGTAAAAGACATTAACGGGAACGATGTGCAACTTTCAGAGTTTGAAGGAAAAGTATTACTGATTGTTAATGTTGCAAGCAAATGCGGCTATACTCCCCAATATGAGGGCTTAGAACGTATTTATAAAAAATATAAAGAGAGCCGTTTTGAAATACTTGCATTTCCTTGTAACGATTTCGGCGGACAGGAACCGGGGAGCAATGAAGAAATAAAAAACTTTTGCAGTTTAAACTATAATGTTACTTTCCCATTGTTCGATAAAATAAAAGTTCTGGGAGAAGAAAAGTCGCCGCTATATGCGCGGTTAATTAATAGCAGCACTACCGAGCAGGGAGATATTAAATGGAATTTTGAGAAATTTCTAATTAACAAAAGCGGGAAAATAGTTGCACGCTTCGGCAGCGGAGTTACACCTGAAAGTGAAGAATTAACTTCTGCAATTGAAGAAGCTTTAGAAAAGAAATAATTAAAGCTAACCGCTATAGCCGGTAGAAACTTCGTTATTACATTGTCGACTAAAAACATCAGAATTGAAAACATTTTTTACATCATTGTACATTACCAATTATAAATATATTTTTGTGCACATTTTTTTGAAAAATTATTTTAGGAGTCCGTTATGGGCAAAGGCGATAGAAAACCTAGAAAAGGGAAAATATTCAGACATAGCTTCGGAAAAGCGCGTCCGAGGAAAAAAGGAGAAACTCAGGTTGCCCCACCGGCAAAGGCTGAAAAAAAGTCAAAAGAAGAATAAAAGTTTTATAAGTCTTAAGGTCCCTGCAAGGGGACTGAACTATTAACATACTAACGAGCAAATATAAAGTTAGTGTTTTGCTGTGTGTGTCGTATAAAAAAAAGATAGCCGCAATTCAAATGACTCATCTTTAAAGGAGTAAGAACCACTCTGATAGGAATTGGGGCAAGCATTATCCTTGTTTTCATAAAAGGAGCAGCCGGAATTCTTGGCAACTCTTACGCACTTGTTGCAGATGCTATCGAATAGAGCGTAGTTGTAATTTGTTCATCAATGGTGCTGATTGGTTTGCGCTTTGCTGTCAAGCCTGCCGATAAAAGCCATACAATATTAGCATCCCATCACGCTGCCGAATCGTTTACTTTAATCGTGCTTGTTGTTGATGTGAAATAAGCGTTCACGAAGATTATGAAATTGCTCATAAATTAAAAGGAAACGACCAACGCATTAACGCTCTACTGTTACACACTTAGTCCTACTAATGATAATTACTCTAATAATTATTTGCTTTTATCTTGCCTATTATATCTCTAAACTAATGAAGCATTTTAAAATTAATTTGGAAATTTACCATGAAAAAACAACTACTGCTCTTACTACTCTGTTTTTCATTTATAAATCTTTATCCTCAAAACTGGGAGAGAATAGACTCATTGTTTTCACCCTCCGGCGTTACCGTAAAAAGTTTTTCAGCCCCGGCTTTTGCCGATCTTGATAATGACGGCGATTTTGATTTACTGCTCGGTAACCTCAGCGACCCGGCTGATTATTATGAAAACATCGGCACAGCACAATTACCAAAGTTTAAGTTAAAAAATGAATTGCTTGAACCCATTCATACCGGCTTTCCGACAAACACAGACTACCCGGCATTTGTGGATTTGGATGGCGACTTAGATTATGATATTGTTATTGGCGGTTATAGCGGAATATTATTTTATGAAAATATTGGCACCATAACAAACCCTGAATTTAGAGAAGTTGATACACTTTTTACAACCGTTAACCCGCTAATAGGCACAGACGCCCGCCCGGCATTCGTTGATATTGATGGTGACGGCGATTTTGATTTATTCGTTGGTATCGGCGAGTCACTCATTGGTCCGGCACCAACCGCAGGAATAACGCTTGCATTTAGAAACATCGGATCAGCGCACAGCCCTATTTGGCAGCAAGACAATTCGCTTGCTACAGGTATTGCTGATGTAGGTTTAAACGCCTACCCTGCATTTGTAGATATTGATAACGACAACGATTACGATTTGTTACTCGGCAGAGATCTCCAGTCATTTGTATATTACCAAAATAACGGCACAGCTTCTGCACCGGTTTGGCTTGGTGTGTATGCACTCTTCTCCGGAGTTGAAACAACAAACTACTGGAAAGATCCTACTTTTTGCGATTTAGACGGCGATGGTGATTTTGATTTAATTTATGGAACCGATGATGGCGATATTCTTTTTTATGAAAATAATGGAACAATAAGCACCCCGTCATTCGTTTATAATCCGGCTTATTTTTTAATAAAAAAAGTTAGCGGCTCATCAACCGTTTCATTCGGCGATTTTGATAACGACGGCGATTTCGATATGATAAGCGGCTCAACTTTAAATAATTTTCAATATTTCAAAAACGACGGCACAAGCACAAATCCGATATTAAATAAATCAACCGCTCCGTTCTCATCAATTGCTGCGGGCTTTAGATGCTCGCCTATTTTTGTTGATATCGATAAGGACAGTGATGTTGACATCGTATCAGGCGTAGCAACAGGCGGCAAAGTTACTGCTTATATAAATAACGGTTCTTCATTCAGCACAAACACTTCTATTTTTTCCAATGTACTGGTAAATTACCAGAGCGTGCCAACTATGGCAGATATGAATGAAGATGGCTATCTTGACATACTCGTTGGTTCAGATGACCAGAACGACACACGGTTTTATCTTAACGACAGCGCAAATCATTTTACACAAAACACAACATTGTTTACAGGGGTCGACTTTCCAAGAAGTTGCCGCCCAGCGTTAGCCGATGTAGACAATGATAATGATTTTGATTTGTTAATAGGTGACATGTGGGGCGAATTAAAATATTATGAAAATATCGGAAACTCCCGTGAACCTTTGTGGCAGTTAAATGACACACTATTTGCAGGAATAGAAGTAAAACAAGCTGCTCATCCTGGTTTTGCAGATCTTGACGGCGACGGCAGGCTCGACATGGTTATCGGTGAGTATGACGGGAATTTTTCTTATTACAAAAATCTTTTTGCTGTTGTAAGCGATGTTAAAGAAACAAACAATACTTTGCCGCAGAGCTTTGCTCTCGAACAAAATTACCCCAACCCGTTTAACCCAACAACTACTATTGAATACAAAATTGCCGAACCCGGTTTTGTTTCATTAAAAGTCTTCGATGCACTTGGAAGAGAAGTGGCTGTACTCGCAAATTCATTTATGCAGGCAGGCAGCTACAAAATTAATTTTAGTTCAACATCCGTAAGCAAACAGCTTACCAGCGGAATTTATTTCTATCGTTTGGAGACGTCTTCGTTTACACAAATAAAGAAGATGATTCTTTTAAAATAAACGAAGCACTTATATCATTTTGTATAGATGACATCTTTGAAATAAAAAGATGTCATCTATTTGT
>JAIOIM010000831.1 GCA_019912505.1 Ignavibacteriaceae bacterium | reverse complement strand
GTTTAATGCTCTTTGCAGCTATCTTTCTGTTCGGCGGATGTTATACACAGTTAGCCGTTAGAGAAAGAGTAGTTTACGAGAGAGAACGCCCCGCAGAATATGATAATGAATACGACACAACCGAAAATTACAGCGATGCGGATAGCGATTATTATTATGAAAATGATGAGCAGGAGGTTACAGATTATAATTATAACTACGACCCTGTCTTTCCATCCTACAGAAGATATTTCTGGAGCTACTATCCTTCGGTAAGCATCGGTGCTTATTTCGGTTCATATTATTATGATTCATATTGCTACGATCCGTTTAATAGCTGGGCTTGGTGTTATAGTCCCTGGTATTCCCCTTATTATTCATATAATTATAATTGGTGGGCGGGTTATTACCCCGGCTATAATTACGGTTATTACGGAAGCAATTGGGGATATGACGGTAACATTTATAAAACCCGAACAAACAGCGGAATAAGAATAAGAAATAATGACGGACTGAGAGGAAGCGGCGGTGGTCGTGGAATTGTAACACGCGGCGGCGGAAGAGATGGGTTGAATAAAACAGGCGTCAGAAATACAGATGCTTCGGGCAGAACTCTTGCTCGTGATAATAACGGCGTACGTACCGATAGAGATAATGAAGGAATAACTAACCGCACGGACAGAACCTCGCGCAATGAAATTATTAATGATTTGAGAAAAAATACCCGTTCTAAAAATTTGGAGGATAGAAATGCTGTTAAGCGCGATAACAGAACTAGAACTGATGAAAATAAAAAAGATATTAGAAAAAATACTACTGATAGAAATAGACGCGAGTCTCCTAATGTAAAAAGAAGTACTCCAAATAAACGGAATGAAAAAAGCGGTACTTACGATAGAAGAAAAAGCAATAATAAATCTCCAAGTTACACACCACCAAAACGTACGGAAAGAGCACCTAAAAGTTACAGTACCCCGCAGAGGAGTTACTCTCCTCCGAGAAGTTCAGCTCCCTCTCAAAGAAGTTCTTCTTCATCCGGAAGGTCAAGCAGCGGATCGAGAAGCAGCGGAAATGATAGAAGTAGGTAATAAAAATGAAAAAATATATTTTAATCCCGATGGTTTTCACAGTAATATTTTTTATGCAGGGTTGCTACACAGTTATCTGGACTCCCGATGTGCCTATGCCGGATAATTATGAAACAAATAATTATTACTACGATAACGATTATTATATAACCTACTATGAATATCCCTGGTGGGTTAATGTTGCCCAGATTTATAACACAGATGTTGCTCCTATTACAAAGGAACGCATTCAACACGACCGGTCAGGTGTCAGAAATCCAGATGGAGGTAGAAACCCGGCTTCTGGAAGGCTGCCTATTTTAACAACCGATCCAGCAGCTATTGGAACAGGAAGCACAGTAACTCCACCTAGCAATAGAGATACTGAGCGGAGACCAACTGTTGAGAAGACTGATAATACAACAACAACTACCCGCCCCAGTTCAAGTAGTAAGGAAGATAAAGCACGGAATAATGACGGCACAAGAAACAGCGGAGGAAGAAAATAATGAAACGATATAGGATTGCAGCAACTTTTTCCATCCTATTTGTTACACTAACATCGGGCGTGTTTGCACAAGGTATTAATGATGCATTGAGACTTGCATACCCTGGGCTTTCGCCTAATGCAAGAGCGCTTGGTATGGGTAACAGTTATATCGCTTTAAGCGATGACGCTTCGGCAATGTATTTTAACCCCGCAGGAATGGGATTAATAAAGAGGCTTGAATTGTCAGGTGGAATAGATTATTCAAATTTTAATAATAAAACCACATTCATGGGAAACAATACAACTTATTCTAACAGTTCAACAAAGTTAGATAGAATTAGTTTTGCTTTTCCTTTCCCTACTATGCGGGGCAGCCTTGTATTTGGAATGTCATATCATGCAACCAAAGATTTTAACGGTGCACTAAAGTTCGATGGTTTTAACAACAGTTCAACATCTTTGATACAAGACTTTTTAAACACTGACATTCCCTTCGATCTTTACTTGACCGATGTGAATAACAATACTCCGATTAATGGAAATTTAAATCAAAGCGGCAATAGCCTATCATCGGGTATATTAAATAATTGGACGTTTTCAGGCGCCATGGAAGTATCGCCAAATCTATTTGTGGGAGCTAATTTAAATATTAACACCGGCAGCTATACCTGGAATAACGAATATTACGAAGACGATACAAAAAATATTTACCAGGGGAAAACTGATCCGGCAACCGCCGGCACTGAAGACTTCCGTACATTTTATTTGAATAGAATATTAAATTGGGATATTTCCGGCTGGGATGCAAAAGTTGGTATCCTTTACCAGATGAAAAATAATTTTAGATTCGGCGCAACTATTCAATTCCCAAAATCATTTACGATAAAAGAAAAATTCGATGTAGCCGGCAAAAGTGAATTCGGCACCGGTGCGGTTTATTATCTTGATGAAGCGAAATACAGCGATAATGTTGAATATGATATTACCACTCCGTTTGAACTCGGCGCAGGTTTATCTTACAGTTTGAAGGGGCTTGTTGCAAGCGCAGAGGTGACACTTGTTGATTACAAACAAATAAAATTCAGCGGTGCGGGTAACGGTTTATCATCTCAATACATCGAAGGTATTAATAAAGATGTTAAAGATTTTTTACGCGCTGTAGTTAATTATAACGCCGGTTTGGAATACACTATTCCAAATATCGGGTTGCGTTTACGTGCCGGTTATTTTGTTCAGCGTTCTGCCTATCAGGACGATCCTTCAGAATATGACAAGAAATATATTACCGGCGGTATCGGCTTTCTTACCGATGAAACAATCGGCATCGATTTAAGTTATGTACACGGTTGGTGGAACGACTTTGGCGACAATTACGGTTCAAACGTATCGCGCACATTTCAGGAAATTACGCTCGACAACGTAATGATGACTATAACTTATAGATTTTAAAATCTATCTTAATTAAATATTTTAGCCGCCTGCCCGGCGGCTTTTTTTTTGATCTAAACCATCGTAGTATATAAACACGCTTCAATACATTTTCTGTTCAAGATAAAAATCGAGATTTGTCAAAAACTTGACAGAACATCCATCAAACATTATATAATATTACTCCAGAAATTTAATCAACTAATTTAACGGAGTTATCAATGAAATCGAAATTTTCCCTCTCTTCGGCATTACTTGCCGGCATAATTGCCACCGCTGCAATGACAGCTTTTACATTCATGGCGCCTTTAATGGGATTTGAAATGAACATCCCAAACATGTTAGCCGATGCAATGGGTGCGCCTGTAATTGTGGGCTGGGCTGCTCATTTAATGATTGGCGAAGTTTTAGCAATTAACTTTGCTTCAATTTATTTAAAGCAAACAGATAAACCGGCAAATATTTTTAGCGGCGCCATATTCGGTTTAATACCATGGTTAGCAGCCCAAATTATGGTTATGCCTATGATGAGTGTGCTCGCGGGTGGAAGTTACATTTCCGGATTATTTTCAGGATCGGTAATAGTGGCAATGGCAAGTCTTATTGGTCATCTAATTTATGGCGCTGTTCTCGGTGGTATTTATACTCCAGAATATGCTGGCTCCAAAGCAATTGCATAAATAAATGATGTTTTAATTTATAAGTAAAAGAAACTTATTTACGGCTGCTGATCTATCGGCAGCCTATTATTTTATATTTTTTTCTATCCGCCTGCTTGTCGCGTTACTTTTATAACTACGTAATTATTGCCCTTAATTTATTTATATCATTTACGACGAGTTTATTTCTGTCGAAATCAATAATTCCCTTTTTTCTTAAATCGGTCATTATATAATTTACCGTTTGGCGCGAACAAGCGGTCAGTTCTCCAATATTTTGGTGTTTAAGAAACGGCTTTACAAATATTTGATTGCCGACAGTTTTACCATTTTTTTCGGTATATCTTAGGATAAATGATGCTACCCGCTGGTCGGCATCCTTAAAAATTAAATCTTCAACACGTTCTGAAAAACTCTTGAGTTTTAACCCTAATATTTTTGTCAACCTTAAATTTAACTCTGGGTTCTTTTCTATAAATGCTTCAAGTTCATTTTTGTTTATTGAACATATAATGGACGATTCAACCGCCACTGCATAATCTGTCCTTTCGGTTTCATCTAAATAGGACATTTCACCAAAAATTTCGCCGGGGTTTATGATGGTTAATATTTTTTCAGTACCGTCACTTGAATATTTTGTAATTTTAACGCGCCCTGCTTTTAAGAAAAATATCGAGGATGATGGTTCGCTGGCAAAATAAATTGGTTCTTCTTTGTTTGCTTCATACATTGAAGAAATCATGTTAAGATCATCCATACTTTCAGGTTTTAAACCGGAAAACAGGTTAAAATTTTCGAGGTACCAGAGTTTTGATTTATCAGCCATCATTTATTTCCATTATCATTTTCATAAATATTAACATATTATTATTTACTAACAAATCTGGAGCGGGTTTATCAAATTATATTTTCTTTCCCTCTTGTTGTTCTGCCGGTTATTCATTTATGAGTAAAGTAAAATAATTTTCAATAATTAATACGATTACTCAAGTCACCTTACGCAATATAAAATTTATAATTGCCATGCTTTCACAAAACCTCTATATATCGGTGCTATTCATTTACAGTCTCTGCATAACATGAGTTATTAAAATATATCTGCCCAACCATAAAAACATCGGAATAGTTTATTAACAATATTCTATTCGGCAGTTTGGCACAAATACTTTTTTGCACCAATTTACGCATTTTAGCACCGAACATAACGCTTAAATTAAAATGATATACAGCAAAACTATCTACTAAACAGTATTGCTTAAAAATTCGGCGGGCTTTATCTTCACATAGAAAAATATTTTTATTATTCACGGAGGATTTATCACCGGTACCGTCTGCCGATCAGAGAGCAAGGACTATTACGTAATAGATGAAAAGAGCGGAGAACAGGTAAGATGTTCGCTAAAAGGAAAATTCAAAAAAACGTACAACCTAAAAAAGGATAAACTCTACACAACAGATATAGCTGCTGTGGGCGATTGCGTTGAGTTTGATATAAATAAGGACGGAAGCGGTGTCATCCATACAATAAATCCGAGAAAAAATTATCTTTCAAGAAAATCGCCGCGCATTAAAGGCGCAAGCTACAGAGGAGAAAGGTTAGAACAAATTATTGCTGCAAATATCGACAACCTGTTTATCGTCAGCAGCATTTTGGAACCGCACTTTAATAATAAAGTAGTCGATAGATTTATTGTAGCCGGTGAGAGCAGTAAACTGACTGTAAATATAATTATAAATAAAAAAGACCTTGATGATGATGAACTTGTAGAATTATGGCAGTCACTCTATACCGGCATTGGATACAACGCTATTGCCACAAGTGTAAAAACGGGTGAGGCAATCGGACAAATAATAAAAATGCTTTCCGGGAAAAAAAGTTTATTCTGGGGACAGTCCGGAGTAGGGAAATCATCGTTGCTTAACTTTTTGTTTCCGCACCTGGAGTTAGAAACCGGTGAAATAAGTTCTTACTCAGACAAGGGCACACACACAACCGTAACAAGCGTGATGCACAAAGTAGATGAAAACACCTTTATTATTGATACTCCGGGAGTTCGTGAAATTGATCCGTTCGGGATTCGTAAGGAAGATTTAGGACATTATTTTATCGAGTTTAATGATTTTATGACTGAATGTCGTTTTAATACATGTACACATCACCACGAACCCGGCTGCTCGGTTATTGAAGCGGTTGATGCAGGAAAGATTTCGCTTGAAAGATATGACAGTTATTTAAGAGTACTCGATACTATTGAGGAAGATATAAATTTTTAATAATAATATTCGCATGAGTAGTTTGAAAACTTTTCATTTAAGTTTTATATTAGCACAAACTTATTTATAGATTAATGGAAGACTTTATCTCGAATTCGGCAAATACTTTTTCTACATTTCTATCCGAAAAAGAAAAAGAACTTAAAAATCAGGTAAACCCGTACATCATCAGTTTTGTGCTCAATGCTGAAGACTCCCCTGCATTTTTTGAACCGTTGGAACTTACAACTAATTTTGACTTATCATTTTTTTATGAAAAACCTGATGAGCAGTTTTCTTTTGCCGCCCTCGGTAACTGTTTGGAAATAACGGAAAACGGAAGCGGAAGATTTGCAGCATCTGTAAAAAAAATAAAAGAATGGCAAAACAGTTTAATAACCAACGCGCATAAGTTTGATGATTTTACTTTCCCCCTGTTTGTAGGCGGCGTAAAATTTATGGTGGAACACGCCGATGAAAACTGGAAAGATTTTTCAGATTCAACCTGGTTTGTCCCCGATTTCCTTCTTTTAATAAAAGAAAATAAGAAAATATTTGTTGTTAATATTTTAGCCAACCCCGGCAATTCGGCTGGCGCTTTGCTAAAAAAATTCGAAGCAAAACTGCAGAGCATCAATTCAATAAAAATAAATAGCGAAAACATTTCTAAAGTAGAATTACTTAATGTTTTCGGGAACTCACCAAAAGAGAAGAAAAAGTGGAAACAGGCAGTGGAGTCCTCTCTGCTAAATATAGAAAGCGGTGAAATCGATAAAATTGTTCTTTCTCGTAAAGTTGAGTTTTTATTTTCCGGCGAGCAGAGCATCATCCCGCTTCAGAAAAAATTGAGAGCAGCTTATCCAAACTGTTATAACTTTATCTTTAGACGCGGCACTTCATATTTTTTCGGTGCAACCCCGGAGCGTCTGGCAAAATTTAAAAAAAACGAAATTGTTTTTGAGGCACTCGCC
>JAIOIM010000830.1 GCA_019912505.1 Ignavibacteriaceae bacterium | reverse complement strand
GACGTACGATATGTTATCAGAATTAGTTCAAAAAGTAATTGCAAGTGATTTGGCAGTGCGTTAATTATTTTGGCGTTCATTGGTCTTTGCGAAAGATAGTTTTTCGCAAAGACGCCAAGTTGAAGAATTGATATTTATTATCCGAAAGGGCTGTTATTTGTATTTATCTTTTAACTTGCTTTTAAAGACCTTCTCAAATTTTTCTACTTTTGGAGTAATTACAAATGAGCAGTAACCCTGGGTAGGGTTGTTCTCGTAATAATCCTGGTGGTATTTTTCAGCAGGGTAAATTTTTTTAAACTGACTTATCTCGGTAATAACCGGATTAGCATAAATATTTGCTTCGTTAAGTTTTTGTTTGTACTCGTCAGCAAGTTTTTTCTGTTCTTCGCTGTGGTAAAAAATTACACTTCGGTATTGTGTCCCGACATCATTTCCTTGCCGGTTTAGTGTAGTAGGGTCGTGTGTTTTCCAAAAAACTTCCAACAATTCCACAAAGGTTATTTCCTTAGGATCGAATAAAATTTGTGTTACTTCGGCGTGTCCGGTTTCGCCGGTACATACCGACTCATAACTCGGGTTTGGTACACTGCCGCCCGAGTAACCGGAGGTTATTTCGTAAACACCTTTTAGTCGTTCAAAAACCGCTTCGGTACACCAAAAGCATCCCGAACCAAATGTGGCTGTATCCAATTTAATTGTTCCATCCATTTTTGTATCCTTTTTTATTTTTTGATTATCGGGTTGCCCGGGTAAAATAAAAACCACAGCAGTAAAGCCGATACTCAAAACCGCAAAAATCAATAATTTTATTTTTTTCATAACGCCTCACTTTTTTATGCTTAACATAACTTTATACCATAACAAAAATATTACGGAAATAGTTTTATGTTGTTAAGGCTCGGGCAAAAAAAATCCGCCAGGAGAAAAACTCGTTGCGGATTTTTTAAGGCTTACTTTTGAAAATTACATAATAAACGATTTAAGATGCTCAACATAACTTGCAGCACCGCCATCACGGTAACCTGTATATGTTAAAACATTGCCGTTTTTGTCAACAAGTAAAATTGTTGGAAATCCCTGTATCCCGTATTTTTCAGCCAACTGTTTGTTGTAATTAATAACTTCTGGTGCCTGCTGGATGCTTCTCGGGAAGTCAATTTTTACAAGTTCAAGATTTTTGTTAGCGAATTCTTTAAACTCTTTTTGAGTAAAAACCTCTGCGCTAAGTTTTTTACACCACTGACACCAATCGGAGCCGGTAAAATTTACAAGCACTGTTTTGTTTTCTGCTTTTGCCGTTTTTATTGCTTGCTCAAGATTCTCCGACCACTTTAAATCATCTTTACTCTGGCTGCAGCTTTGAGTAAAAAATAAAATTAAGAAAAGAGCCGAGAGGGAAAGTATTTTTTTCAATTTAATTCTCCAGAAAATATTTACATGTTTAGATGAACGCTAAAATAAAAAGGTTCAAAATAGGTAGAGGAAAATATCAAATATTTTTTTATCACACAATCCAGCTAAATTTATACTCTACTTGAGGAATTTTTAGCCGTTCGATTATTTTGTCCAATCTTCCCGGAAGGTTTACAAGATATTCTCTTGCTTTTTCAGCTGCCTCGTTTAACCCTGCCAAGTTTTCTATTTTCCACTCTTTTACAAGAGAGGTTAAAATATTTGAATAATCCTGTGCGGTATATACGCCAAGCCTTTGTGCTGCGTCAGAAAAATGTCCAAAAATATTATTCCCTTGGTTTCCCATTTCGCGCAAATAATGAGCGGGCATTACAATTTTATTTTTCATCATCTCTTCAAAAGCAATCATCATTTCTGATGGATCGAGTTCGAATATTTTTGAGACAAAAGATGAATACACTTTTGCGTGCCGCGCTTCATCGGCGGCTACCAACCCGCAAATTTTTGCAAGGAAGTTATCCCCCTGCTTTTTAGCAAGTGTACCGGCTCTTCGGTGCGAAATATTTGTAGCCACCTCCTGAAAACTTGTGTACACAAAACTTTTGTACGGATCGTGAGCTGTTTTAATATCAAACCCATCAGCAATTAAATATTGTGTAGAGGCTTCCATTTTATTCATATTAACCCTGCCCGATAAATAAAGATATTTATTCAAAATATCACCATGGCGGTTTTCCTCACCGGTCCAAAATCGTATCCATTTATTCCAGTTGCTTTCGTAACCAATTTCCTTCATTCCGTCTACCTGGTAAAGCCATGCTTCATAAGTAGGAAGGGCTTCCTCGGTTATTGTGTCACCCACAATTACCGCCATCAAATCATAATCCAACCCGGCTGCTTTTGTTTGAAGTTGTTTTACTTCGTCATAAAAATTATCTTTTGTGGAATCGGGCAATATATCTCCCGGCTGCCAGTTATCTTCAATATTGTTTGCGTATTCATCAATAATTTTACCAACGTAATCCTCAAGATTTTTTATTACCTCAAATCTTGTCACTTCCGAAAATTTCATGCGTTTACTCAATTGTTGTTATAGAGTGCAAGATAGCGAATTCTTATTTTGTGAAAAAGGAAAAATGGTTAGTTTACATTTATATTACAAAAAGCAGGCAGATGAATAAAGCAAATGCTAATAAATCGTTAGCCAGGCAGTGGAAAAAAAGTGATATAGAGTGACCCAGAGTTGGAGTGAACTATAATTTATTCAACTAAGCCTGCCGATGCAGCAAATACTTTAGCGGCTCCCTTTTTTAGAAGCACTTTGCCGCACTCTGTAACGGTTGCACCTGTGGTAATTACATCATCAATTAAGAGGATATTTTTGCCGTTAATTTTTTTAGGAGAGATAACCCGGAACGCGTTTTTCATATTTTCTTCGCGTTCTTTTTTATTTAACGTTGTTTGCGTCTCAGTGTAACGAATTCGTTTTATTATTCTGCTGCTGACAGGAAGTTTTAAGTGATGTGATAAACCCTTTGCAATAAAGTATGATTGGTTGTAACCGCGCTCTAACATTTTTGATTTGTGCAGCGGCACCGGAATAATATAATCGATATTCCATTGATAAATTTTGGCATCGAGAAATTTACCCATAAGGTTGCCGAGATAGACACCGATTAAAAATCGCTTATTATATTTTAACGCATGTATAACGTGCTGAAGTTCTTTATCTTTCTCAAAAATGTAAAGCGATTGAAAGGCTGAAACCACCTCCTCCTTTTCAAACTTCCGTTTGAACCCATCTGAAATAAGAGTATCATCGGCATGTTTAATGCTTACAAAGCACGAACCACAGACAATTTTTTTATCAGCTTGCAAAAGGCATTTACAGGAAACGCAAAAGCGGGGGAGTATATAATCGAATACCGAAATCAGAAACCGGCTCATCTTAAAGCATCCCAGACCGTTTTCTCATAAACCATTCAAAAGCAAAAAAGAATATTGCCGCAATCATCATCCATTGGTTCGACCAAAGATTAATTTCCGATACGGTAAGTTTTTCTTTCGATGAGAGTTCTGAAATAGTTTTTAGTTTTTCAAATAAGTCTTCCGAATTGTCAGCAAAATAAAAATTACCTCCGGATAATTTTGAAAGAGAATTTAAAAATTCGTAATCCATCCGGTCATCTATTTTTTCGATGTCAACTTCCCCAATGTTAAACCTCCCTTTGTCAACACCGAGGTTTTTCCCGCTCAAAGTTGCCGTACCATTGAACGAATAGTCGCCCGATAAATTGGTGTTGAACGAACCTTCGTATAAACCACCGCCGAGAGAATTTAGCAGAATATCAGTCTTATCCGGACCGTTTATTTTTAACTGTAACTCGGCATCCGAAACAGGATTAAATGATTCATCGTAAACCTGGGCAGTAAACTCAACCGGTTCGCCGGGCGAGTATAATTTTTTTGATGTTATAATCCGCACCTGCTTCTGGTCGTTTGCAGTGTTTAGCCATTTAACGCTGTTAAGTATAAAGCTATCAAACAGATTTAGATTTTTGGGCGCGGTTTGTAACTTCCATTTCCATATATCAAACGCAAGCACGGTAATACTGCGGCTACGGCTTATCCGCTGTGTAATTATTAGTGGTCTGTTTAGCGGTATGTTATTAATTTTTACACTTGATAAAATATCACTGCCGGGCTTGGCTTTAAAATCGTTCGATGGCTGATACACCGGCGGTAAGTTATTCCAGGCATCTGCCGGATTTTGAGAGTTATTTTGCAGCAGTGGGTTTTCAACATCGCCTGCACCGATGAATGGTTGAACTTCGTAATTTTTTGAAATGCCCTGCTGAACACTGAATGAAAGAGATTTTTGAAACGGGTTCAACAAAGTATAATCAGTTGAGTTTTCTAAAATAAAAAAGAAGGGTTTGTTTCTAACCGTTAAAGCTTCAATTGTTTTTTGCAGAAGAGGCTGTGGAGTTTGTTTCGATGGGAAGCCGATTAAAAATATAATATCGGCACTGTCAACTGCCGCTGTAGGATTTATCTTTTCAATAATTTTATTTTGGTTTAAGACAGTAACGCTGCTTACTGAAATATTTTCATCAAGTTTTAAACTGCTGCGGATGAATGACAAATCCTCAGACGGCGCACCGGACAGAAGCAAGACTTTTAATTTGTTATCTAATACATTTATGTAAAACACTTTTTTGTTGTTGCTTATATTTTCTTCCCCGGGCAGAGCAGAAATGTTGATGCTCATTTTTTTTTCGCCGCCGGTTTTCGGCAAGTAATTAAACGGAATACTTTGAAAACCTTCTTTAGAAAGCGATACATTTTTTTGCTCTATCAGCCTGTCGTTTTCATATAACGCTGCCGCTACCTGTTTACCTTCAAAACC
>JAIOIM010000829.1 GCA_019912505.1 Ignavibacteriaceae bacterium | reverse complement strand
GTATTAGGTATAACAAATTTATAATCGATGCAGATTTTACAAATAATATAGCTTTTTATCCCTTTCCGTTTTCGAGCGCAAAAATAGACAAAGGTTCGTTAACGGGCAGTATTGGTGCAGTATATCGTCCAGCGGAAAGTTGGGTAGTCAATGCTAATTTCGGGACTGGCTTTCGCTCTCCAAATGTAGATGATATTGGAAAAGTATTTGATTCCGAAGCCGGGGGTGTAACGGTTCCTAATCCTAATCTTGATGCTGAGTATGCTTATAATTTTGATTTAGGTATTGCAAAAGTTTTTTCTGATGTGATGAAAATTGATATCACCGGATATTATACTATCTTAAAAAATGCTTTGGTAAAAAGAGACTATCAGCTTGGTGGTCTTGACAGCATAATGTATTCCGGGCAAATGAGTAAAATACAAGCTATCCAAAATGCTGCAATTGCTCATGTTTATGGTTTACAGGCAGGCGTAGAAATTAAACTCCCTCTTGGTTTCAGTTTATCATCAGATCTAAATTGGCAGGTTGGAGAAGAAGAATTAGACGATGGCAGTACCAGTCCTTCAAGACATGCCCCGCCGCTGTATGGTGTTTCCCGTTTAAATTTTAGAGCTAATAAATTATATTTTCAGTTCTACTCAACGTATATGGCAGAACGCAAGTTTGAAGATTTGCCTTTTGAAGAAAAATCGAAAGTTGAATTATATGCAAAGGATGTCAACGGAAATAATTATGCTCCTGCCTGGTACACACTAAATATAAAAGCTGAGTATGATTTAACGAATACCTTTACAGTCATTACCGGTATTGAAAACATAGCCGATAAGCGCTATCGACCATATAGTTCCGGTATTTCAGCTCCCGGCAGAAATTTTATATTTTCGCTGAGAGCTAATTATTAACATAGTTGCTTCAATTGAAAAGTTAATAGGAACAAAAAGTAATTATAATTAGAGATAACTAACTCGAGTTGACTACTAAAATATTTGTTGCATTGAAAATCAGTGGTCAACTTGAGTAATTAAAATATTTAAACAGAGCTAAGGGTTCCTAAGGCTTGTAAGTTTCTATTACAACGTTGGTTTCATTCAAGTCCTTAGAAATTGTTGGTGCATCTAGATTGGCTCGTTTTCCGCAATCCCAAATATTTTGATACGCCGCTAACTGTAAGCTATTAAAACAATAAAACAGAAAGGGGAAATAATATGCTGCTAGAATAGTTTAAGTGGAATTGTACTTTTGCAAAACCTAAAATGTAGAACCGAATTATTCCGGGCTGCTGAAGCCTTTCCGCTCCACACCTCTCTGCTGCACCCAATAATTTTTTCTGTTTTCTTGCTGCCGCCTAAAGTTTGTTTTCTCCAATCGTTATTTTCTCTTTATCTCTACCAAGCAGCATATCTTCCGGCGTAAGATAAGAGATAGCACTGTGCAAACGA
>JAIOIM010000828.1 GCA_019912505.1 Ignavibacteriaceae bacterium | reverse complement strand
GGCTGTACTTTGCCTGTTGAGGTTTTTATAAAATCGGCGCCGGCGTATATCGCAATCTCACTCGCCTTTCTAATATTATCTAACGTATCTAATTCACCCGTTTCCAATATTACTTTTAGATGAGCTTTACCGCACGCTTCTTTGATGGTGGCAATCTCATCAAACACAAACTGATAATTACCCGAAAGAAACTCGCCTCTCGAAATAACCATATCAACTTCATCCGCCCCCTGATCGACCGCAGACTTTACATCAATTAATTTTACTTCTAAAGATGACTGACCGCTCGGGAAGGCTGTGGCAACAGACGCAACATGAATGCCGCTTCCTTCAAGAGATTTTTTTGCTATACCGACGAATGAAGGGTAAACACAAACCGCCGCAACTTTCGGAATATCTTTTAATGAATCGTGAGGGTGCATAGCTTTATAACAAAGCTGCTGAACTTTGCCTTTTGTATCTTTACCTTCAAGAGTAGTAAGGTCAATCATACTTATAGCAAGTTTTAACCCTTCTTTTTTTGATGACGTTTTTATACTTCGAGTGCAAAATCTGGCAATTCGTTCGTTGACACCCGTAGTGTCGTATACCGACAAATTATTTAAGTTTGGAAGCATTTGTCTAATTTATTTATTGATTGATTGTTAAAAATTTATTCTTAGTGCTGTTAAAAATATGATCGGATTAATTCATTTCATTTATTTTAAGAAACGCTTTGTACGTATTTTGAAGCAGCATTGCTATCGTCATCGGTCCAACGCCGCCCGGTACCGGTGTAATAAATGATGATTTTGGAGCAACCTCATGGTAAGCCACATCGCCAACTAAACTGTAACCTCTAGGTTTCGATGAATCTTCAACTCTATTTATTCCAACATCAATTACAACGACACCATCTTTTACCATGTCGCCTTTTATAAATTCGGCTCTACCCATAGCGGCAATTAAAATATCAGCCTGCTTTGTGTAATAACTTAAATCTTTTGCCGCCGAGTGACAAATTGTAACAATTGAGTTTGCAAAATCTTTTTTCTGAAGCATAATATTTGCTATTGGTTTGCCGACTATATTGCTTCTGCCGACAACTACAACGTGTTTCCCTTTTGTCTCGATGTTATATCGTTTGAATAATTCGTGAATACCGGCGGGGGTACAAGATACAAATGTATCTTTACCTATGACGAGATTACCGATACTGATTGGATGGAAACCATCTACATCTTTTGCCGGCGAAATTGCTTCAATTACTTTATCCTCATCAATATGCTTTGGAAGCGGCAATTGCACAAGTATCCCGTGAAATGTTTTATCATCATTATATTTTTTTACAAGTGCAAGCAGTTTTTCTTCCGAAATATCGCCGCTTAACTTTTCAGCTTTTGAGTTAAAACCTATCTCGCTGCATGCTTTAATTTTACTTTTTACATAAACTTCCGATGCAGCATTATCGCCAACGAGTATTGTCACCAACCCCGGCACATCTTTTCCAACAGCTTTTAAGCCGTCAACTTTTTCTTTTAGCTCTAATCGTATCGCCGCCGCTGTGGCTTTTCCATCAATTATTGTCATCATTCTTCTATCTTTTTACTTTATACTTTAAACTTTATACTTTATACTTTTTCCTTGACTTCAGTAGTTTTATTAAATTCCGGAAAAGTAATTCTCTCAAGCGAAACCGTTTTTCCTGTATCCGCATCAATCTTAAAAAACATACCGCAAAGATGAACATCATCTACTGCGGTTTCATATTTTTGTGGTGTCTGGTAAATAAACCTGTTAACCGCCGCAACTGTCTTCATACCTATGACCGAATCATAGGGACCCGTCATTCCGACATCGGTAATATAACCCATTCCATTGGGAAATATTCTCTCGTCAGCTGTTTGTACGTGGGTATGAGTTCCAACCATTGCGCTTACTTTGCCGTCCAAATGATTTGCCATTGCTAACTTTTCTGCGGTTGCTTCTGCGTGAAAATCAACAAAAATAATTTTTGTTTCCGATTCGATTTTTGAAACAGCCCACTCCGCCGTACGGAAAGGACAATCGATAGAAGCCATAAATGTTCTTCCCTGCAGATTTAGCACAGCGGCTTTCCCTTTTTTGGTTTCCATTATATAATAACCGTTGCCGTATGTGCCTTTGGGATAATTTAGCGGACGCAATACACGCGGCTCGTTTCTTAGATAATCCTGCGATTGATGTTTATCCCACGTATGATTACCGCCGGTTATAATATCAACACCGAGTTCAAAAAGTCTTTTACCTTCTTTCGCGGTGCAGCCTTTTCCATCGCTTGCGTTTTCGCCGTTGGCAACCACAAAATCAACTTTATATTTTTGAATTAATGATGGTAGAAAAGTCGTAACCAGGTTCATTCCAGGCTCGCCAACTATATCGCCG
>JAIOIM010000827.1 GCA_019912505.1 Ignavibacteriaceae bacterium | reverse complement strand
GGTCGTGGGTTCAATTCCCATCGCTCACCCAGAATTTTGTTTTAAAATGTTTTGTAATTGTGATTTTCGAGGCCCCATCGTCTAGTGGTTAGGACATAGCCCTTTCACGGCTGTAACAGGGGTTCAAATCCCCTTGGGGTCACAAATAGCCCTCATTTTCGCAAGATTATGAGGGTTTTTTTTTATGTTTTATTAAGCCTGCACTACTTCTCCTATTTTTTCTACTTACAGTGATAATGTCGTTTTCTGTTTTTTATCATCATCATTAAACTCCGTTGGTAAAACTACATCATCAGGAAGATAATCGATTCAGATGCAATAAATTTAACTTGTGAAAATATTTGCAAAAAATAAGGAAATTACACATCCTATAATTTCTCTATTACTCATTTCGTTTTTACATTTTAATTTTTTATTTTGACCATGTAACTCTTTTCAATAAACCGTACTATTTATGAAAAAAATATTATTAGTAATACCGTCAATCGACATTAAAGATGGCAAAACTGTACGCGTTGTTCATGGCATCCCTGAACTAAATTGCGAAGAATACGGCAACAACCCCATTGATATGGCAAGGATTTGGCGCGCAGAAAATGCAAAACTTATACATATTGTCGATTTCGACAGCGCGGCACATCACACAAAAAATAACTGGGGTATTATTGAAGAAATATGTAATTCTGTAATTATACCCGTTGAGTTTGCCGGCGGTATAAGAACCATAGATGATGCAAGACAGGCACTACTGCTTGGCGTTTGCCGGATTGTAATTTCAACAATGGCGCTGGAGTCGCGCGATGAATTTGTAAAACTTTTAGATGAAGTTGGTCCATCAAAAATTTCTGTAGCTTTAGATATTGTAAAAGAAGAAATTTGTGTCCGCTCTCGTCAGGTGCATACCGGCGTTCATTATCTTACTTTTGCAAAAGAGATGGCGGCGTTGGGAGTAACAAGGTTTATAGTGACCGATGTAGAACGCAACGGCGTGATGGGCGGACCTAATATAAAATATAGTTTGAATGTAGCAAAAGCAACCGGGGTAAATGTTACTTTGTCGGGGGGAATAAGAAACAAAGATGAACTGATTGATATTCAGAAGTTTATAGATATGGGTATTGATTCAGTAATTGTTGGACGCGCACTTTACGAAAATAGATTTCCCTGCCAAAAGCTTTGGCGGGTTGCCGAAGCCGGAATTTTTAATTAGAGGTAATTATGGAAAAATTAAAAAACAATGAAATTATACACAGCAGTTTTTGGTCTAATTTTTTTAGGTCTCCTGCCGATCAAACTGATTTGCATAAATCTTTAAAATCGATTCCCCTTTTTAGCGAATTAAGTAAAAGAGATCTTACACATTTTGTAAAAATAATTCATAACCGCCACTATCTTGCCGGTGAATATATTTTCTATCAGGGTGATCCGGGGATAGCGTTGTATATTATTCGTGAAGGGGAAATAACAATTCAACGGAGTGAAGATATAAATGAAAATTTACCCCTTGCAACATTGGGTTATGGTGATTTTTTCGGCGAACTTGCTTTAGTTGATGGCGAAAAAAGATCAGCTTCGGCAGTCGCTATTTCTGAATCGCGCTTGGCTGTAATTTTTAAACCTGACCTTGATGAGTACATTGAAAGATTCCCCAAAAAGGGAATTAAAATATTGGAAGGAATTGCTCATATTATTGCTCATCGTTTAAGGAAAATAAATGAAGACCATTATAACCTACAAAAGAAATTAAATATTTATTCGGAGGAAGACTATGGAGCCTAACATAAACAAAATACTCATCCCTATTGATTTTTCCGACTACTCGAAAAATTCGTTGCGGTTTGCAGTAAATTTTACAAAATGCTTTAACGCAAAGCTGTACCTTATATATGTGGTTGAACCTGTCATTTATCCCCCGGATTTCAGCATGGGTCAATTAGCTATTCCTTCAATGGATCTTGAAATGGATAAGCGTGCATTAGAGGAACTGAAAAAACTTGCTGAAATGGATATCCCTTCAGGGATTGAAGTAAAAACAATTGTAAAAACCGGCAAACCATTTATTGAAATAATCGAAACAGCCGAGGAAGAGGATATCGATTTGATAATTATTTCCACACACGGACATACTGGTGTAGAACATATTCTATTCGGAAGTACTGCTGAAAAGGTTGTACGTAAAGCACCGTGCCCGGTACTAACTGTTAGAGAACCTTTGAAGGGCTTTAATTTTAATAACGGTAAAAAGAAAGATTAAGCGGAGAGATTGATTAATTCTTCCGTTCGATTATAAAATCGATTAGTGCTTCCAGGGCATCTTTGCTTTGTGATCCGGGAAAAACTTTTAGTGCTTCACGCGCTTTTTCAGAATAACTGTGAGCAGTTTCTAAAGCGTATTCAATACCCTTATGTTCTCTTACAAAATTGATAATTTCGTTTACTCCGTCATTATCGGTTCCGCTTTTTATCATTTTACGGATGCGGGCAGCTTCTTTTGTCGGAACTTGTTTTAATGAATAAATCAGCGGCAGCGTAATTTTCTTTTCTTTTATATCGCCGCCAACCGGTTTCCCTATCAATCTTGACGAACCTTCATAGTCAAGTATATCATCTCTAATTTGAAAAGTTATCCCGATAGCTTCTCCAAAAACCCTCATCGCTTCATGAAATTGTGGATTGTCTGATGAACTTAACGCACCGATTTGACAGCAAGTTTCCAATAGCGAGGCTGTCTTGTCGGAAATTACTCGAAAGTATGTTTCTTCGTCAATATCAAGTTTTCGTGTTTTTTGAATTTGAAGAAGTTCGCCTTCCGACATTCGTTTTACGGTATTGGTAATAACACCTAAAAAATCAAAATCTTTTCCTTCGGTTGCTATCATCAATCCCCTTGCGAGAAGATAGTCGCCCATTAAAACTGACGCTTTATTTTTAAATACAGCGTTGATAGACCAAAATCCACGCCTTTTATCTGCGTTGTCAACTACATCATCGTGTATTAATGTTGCGGTGTGAAGCAGTTCTACAAGTACGGCACCGCGATAAGTTCGTTCGTTTATTTCACCTGCAACTTTTGCAGAAAGCAGCACAAGCAATGGGCGTATTTTTTTCCCTTTTTGTCGCAGTAAATAACGTGCAATCAGATCAACAAGCCCGCCTTTCGATTTAATAGAATCTTTAAAAAGTTTTTCGAAGATGAGCAGTTCCCCATGTATCGGCTTACTAATATCTGATAGTTGTTTTTTAATCAATCTTTTGTTTTTTTCTTTGAGTAAGTTGCGAAATCAAAATACTTATTTCGTATAATAAAACCAATGGAACCGCTAGCACAATCTGAGAAACCGGGTCGGTGCCGGGTGTTAAAAACGCAGCGACAACAAGAATAATTACTATCGAATGTTTTCTATATTTACGCATAAACTTTGGCGTAAGAATTCCAAGTTTTGTAAGGAAATAAGAAACCATCGGCATTTCGAAAACTACGCCGGATGCGAGCATTATGCTAATTATCAGCGAAAGGTACTCATCAATCGCAAATTCGTTTGATATTTGTTGTGAACCGAATTTTGAGGCAAAACTAAGAACAAGCGGAAGCATTATATAGTAGGCGAATAAAATACCTATTATAAATGACAATGATGAAAACAAAACAATTGCAGATATATATTTCCGTTCCGATTTTCGGAGCGCCGGAGCAAGAAATTTCCAAAACTGGTAAAATAAATTCGGCAGCGAAACAATTACTCCACCCATAATTGCAACTTGTACATACATAAATAACTGCCCGAATGGTTTTAAATTTTGAAGGATTATTCCATTATCCCTGGCAGGTTTTAAGAGAATTATATTTATTAATTGATCTATAAAAATCCAGCATACTACACTGCCCAATACTAAACCAATAAAAGAAAAGATTATGCGCCAGCGTAATTCCTCAAGATGTTCGAGGAATGTCATTTCACCGCTTTCGCCTTCACCTTCCTGGCTTTTTACTAATTCCCTTTTAGTTTTTTCTTTCATCATTTATCTACTATTCAACAAATATCGGAAATTTAGCACAGTACTCTTTTACATTATTTTTTGCTGCGGCAAGAAAATTTTTATCGGCGCTATTTGTAATTACATCATTTATTAAAGATGCAATTACATCCATATCGTCTTCTTTCATTCCCCTGGTTGTAAC
>JAIOIM010000009.1 GCA_019912505.1 Ignavibacteriaceae bacterium | reverse complement strand
TGAATATTCTTTGCATAAATTCTGTTTTTCAAAAATCGGCAACTTTCAGTTATTTATAGTTACGCAGAAAATCAATTCTATCCTGAAGCTGATGTACGGGAACAAGCAATTTTTCTTTACCGTAAAGTGCATCTTCCCTGCAGGTAAAAGCTAACTCGTAATCTTTGCTCATAACTATAGCTTCTTCGGGACAAACTTCTTCACAGAACCCACAGAATATACAACGAATCATGTTTATTTCAAACTTTTCGGGGTATCTCTCTTTTTCACTTTCAGTTTCGGATGCCTGTACTTCAATTGCAAGCGGCGGGCAAACACGCGCACATAAACCACATGCTACGCACCTTTCCACACCATTTTCTTCCTGAACAAGCACAGGCCTGCCCCGGTAAGATGCCGGTGGAATAAATTTTTCCTCCGGATACTCCATAGTAAATTTTGGTCGGAACATAACCTTTAAAGTCAGTGCAAGTCCCTTAGCTATTTCGGGGAGGTATATCCTCTCCCAAAAGTTTAAATCTTTTATTCTTTTTTTAGCAGCCATAAAATCTCCAAAGGATTAATATTTTAAACAAAATATTTGCCTAAAACTTTAGTAATAATTCTTTACAACTTAAAAATCATAATAATAACCGCAACCCAAATAATGTTAAACAACGAAAGGGGAAACATTACTTTCCAGCCAAGGTTCATTAATTGGTCGTACCGAAAACGGGGAATGCTCCATCTTACCCAGAGGAAGAAAAACAAAACTAAAACCATTTTAAAACAGAATGCACCAAAATAAATTATTACAACAAGCCATTGCGCTAAGCCTAAACTTGAAATATCCAAAAATGGAACATTGTACCCGCCGAGATAAAGTGTAATAATTAATCCGCTGGAAATAATCATATTGGCATACTCAGCCAAGAAAAATCCGGCGAATTTCATGCTGCTGTATTCGGTGTGAAAACCGCCAACGAGTTCCGGCTCTGCTTCGGGCAAATCAAACGGAAGACGGTTTGTTTCTGCAAATGCTGAGACAACAAATGTTATAAACCCTATTGGTTGAATCCATGCATTCCACATCCAGATACCCTGGCTCTCCACAATTGCAATCGGTCTTAAAGATTCAGCTAACAGCACTACTGCACCAACCGAAAAGCCCATAGAAATTTCGTATGAAATCATTTGTGCCGAAGAGCGGATACCGCCAAGGAGCGAATACTTACTTCCCGACGACCAGCCAGCCAATGTAATTGCATATACACCCAGGGATGTTAGCGCGAGAACATATAAAATGCCCATATTAACATCGGCAACAACAAGCGGTATATTGTAATCAAATAAATTAATTGAAGGACCAAAAGGAATTACCGCATAAGTTGTAAATGCTACAAAAAGGGCGGCTACCGGGGCTAACGAATGGATTTTTTTATCCGCCTTTTCCGGCACAATATCTTCTTTTAAAAGAAGTTTAAGTACATCGGCAAAAGGTTGAAGTAAACCTTCCCAGCCAACGCGGTTGGGTCCAAGGCGATCCTGTGCCCACGCGCTTACTCTTCTTTCAAAATATACAAGATAGGTTACTGTTAACATCATAAGCGTAAAGATGATAAGTATCTTAACGAGTGTAAAAATTGCTATTTCCCAAATACTCATGATTTATTTAAGCTCCGTTAAACTTTTACCGTTGCGGCAATTTTATTTTTAATTTTTGTGCCGGTTTCACCTATATCATCATAATCGATCCCCTTAAAGGCATCAACGGCAGAGGCTAATTCCGCAAATACATCTTCAGACATTTGATATTTATATTTTGCACCGAGAGCCGCAGCAAGCCCGGTTAATATTTTCCAGGTCGGAAGCGCATCGCGCTTATTGCCCTGCGCCCATTTATCGAATTTTGTACCGAATTTATCTAATCTGCTCATCGACATTCCATCCATTGCGCGGTCGAGTTCTACTGTTGCAACTGCTGGTCTTAATCTTTGAACAACTCCATCAAAGTTAACCATTGTACCGTTCTTCTCAGCAAAGGCAGCAGCAGGGAAAACTACATCTGCAAAATTTGTGGTTTTATTAAAATTTGTAGCATGAACAATAAGCAAGTCAAGTTTTGGAAGTACGCTTTCCAATTCGGGGTAGGCTGCAACCAAATCATCTTCAATTATGTACAGCGCTTTTATTTTTCCCGATGCTATTCCCTCTATTATTCCATCAATATTTTTACTGGTTTTTGATGGGATAACGCCGACTAATTCCGCACCAAGTGAGTTAGGTGTAACGTCACTATTTTTTAGAATATCATCGCCAAATTGAGGATCAGTATAACGGATAAAATCAATATGTTTGCCGCTGAAAAGTGATTTTGCAAATTTTGAAAAAACGTAATTATCTTCATTTGTTGCAAACGGAGAACCAATAAAAGCAATGTCATCTTTCCCAATTGATTTTAATGCCGAAGCAGCAGCGGAATATGCTTCATCCCAGCCAACTTTAACTAACGAACCATCACGACGAATTTGAGGACCATTAACACGGTCTTCAGCGTTTACAAATTTCCATGTGTTAATTCTTCCGTGGTCGCACATCCAATAGCCGTTAACAGCTTCATTAAAGCGGGGGGTTAAACGTAATATTTCGTTGTTGCGTACCCAAACTTCTGTGTTGCACCCGCGCGAGCATCCTACACAAATTGAGTTTGTTGATGACATTTCCCAAACTCTTGCATTGAAACGGAAATCGCGATTTGTTAACGCACCGACCGGACAAATATCTGTAGTATTCAGCGCATATGGATTATCCATTTCTTTGCCGGGGTAAGTTACAATTGTTACTCTGTCGCCACGTTTTATAAAAGTTATCTCCGGGTCTTTTGCAACCTCATCGCAAAAACGGATACAGCGTGAACACATAATACATCTCTCGGCATCAAACATTATATAGGGACCAAGAGGGACGCGTTTTTCTTTGTGCTGCTTTTCTTCAACAAAACGGCTTTCGCCTAAACTGTGCTGATTGGTGTAATCCTGTAGTTTGCATTCCCCTGCTTCATCGCAAATGGGGCAGTCAAGCGGGTGATTTATTAATATAAACTCCATCACAGCATTGCGTGCGGCAATTGTTTTTTCTGATTGTGTATTTACTACCATTCCTTCGGAAGCCAGGGTAGCGCACGAGATTACAAGTTTCGGCATTTTTTCTACTTCAACAAGACAGACACGGCAATTACCTGAAACTGAAAGTTCAGGATGCCAGCAGAAATGCGGAATATCTATTCCGTAATTCCGAGCAACTTCAATTATGGTTTGCCCATGTTGAAATTCTACTTCTTGTCCGTCAATAACTAATTTTGACATTTCAATTCCTTAACAACTACAAAGATATTTTAATCTTAGAAATTTTTACTTAAACGAGATAGAAATCTATAAAATTCCTGCAAATAATACTAAATCAAAATTTGTATTGGAATGCAGTAAAGCAATAGAATTTCCGGCAGAATTTTTTCTGCCGGACTTAAAATTTGAGAATTAAACTCAGCTAAAAGAGCCATCGCTTCCATTTTTATCGAGGTATTTTTCCATAAACGATGAAATACTGTTATAAGCTTTTTCAAGCACTTCATCTTGCGGAAGAAACACAACTCTAAAATGATGTGTGTTTGGTTTTTGTCCGAAACCGGAACCGGGTACAACAACTACGCCGGTTTCCTTAATAAGTTCGGCAACCCATTGGCTGTCCGGTTGATTTATATGTAGTTTCGGGAAAGCATAAAAAGCTCCTTCCGGTTTTACACACGAAATACCAGGTATTGCGTTTAACATTTCAACTGTTATATTTCTGCGGCGCGTAAGTTTTTCTATCGCAAATGTTAAATGGCTTTGGTCGCCTTCGAGTGCCACAGGTATTCCATACTGTTCCGGGTGATTTGCCGATAAACGTGCTCGAAGCAATTTGTTTATTGCCTCGATGTAATCTTTTAATAATGATTGTTTTCCGCTTACAACTCCCCACCCTATTCTGAAACCGGGTACCATATAATTTTTTGAGAGACCGCCGAATGTAATAACCGGAACATCGCTGTTCAGTGATGCCACGGAAACATGTTCCTCGCCGTCCATTAAAAGTTTATCATAAATTTCATCGGCAAAAATTACAAGGTTATGCTCAAGCGCCAGGTCTATAACTTTTTTTAAAGTCTCGGTTGCACAATTGGAGCCTGTGGGGTTATTCGGATTAATTAAAATTATAGCGCGGGTTTTATCGTTAATTTTCTTTCTTATGTCCTCTACATCCGGCTGCCATCCGTTTTCTTCATTTAAATAATATGGATTTTCCATTGTCTGAAGTTTGCTGCCGATTGCAGTATAAAGTGGATATCCGGGGGTTGGAGTAAGTACATTTTCACCTTCGTTTACAAGCGCAGTTAAACAGATATCAATTGCTTCGCTGGCGCCTGTTGCAACAAAAATATCTTGAATATTTTTTATCCCTTTTTTATCTGCTTCTTTTCCGATAGCATCAAGTGCGGATTTAATTCCGGATGATGGGGAATAACCGTTGTAGTTTTTTAACATTGCCTGGTAAGTTGCATCAACCATCTGGCGCGGCGGTTCAAAATCAAACAGGTTGGGGTCGCCGATATTTAAATAGAGCATTTGTTTACCGGTTTTTGCAACTTCGTTTGCTAATACAACAATATCTCTAACAGCGTAGGTTATGTTGTTTGTTCTAACAGCTGGAACTATTTTTTTATCTAACATTTTTACTCCCGTAATAATTAAAGTTAGTCTAAAATAGACTACTGCAAAGATACAAAAAACTTATATTATGCGGTTGAGTTAATTAAAACATCTTTCGATTTTATAATTAATTTGATGAACGATTGTTCATCGAGAAGTTCGTTGGAAATTTTAAGAATATCATCAACCGTTACTGCGTCAATACCCTTTACTATCTCATCGGTATGCTTAACTCGGTTAAAATACAATTCACTCTGAGCCATCCTCATCATCCGGTTTGTTGTACTTTCGAGATGAAGAATAAAACTCCCTTTTAATGATTCCTTTGCTTTTTTAAGTTCCCGTTCAGAAATTCTTTTTTCCCTCAATTTCTTAAATTCTTTTTTGATGATTGCAAGCGCTTTGTCCATAGTCTTTTCGTTTGTGGAAAGATAAACACCAAATGATGATACATCATAAAAAGAATTTAAAAAAGAGTTAACCTGGTAAGCTATTCCGTTGCGTTCCCGAACCGCTTGAAACAGCCTGGAACTGCTCCCTTCGCCAAGCAACTGTGTAAGCACTGCCGCTTCATCGCGTTTATCCTCTTTGCTTCCATAGGTAGTCCTGCCAAGGATGGCGTGAACTTGTTGAATTTCCTTTTCAATAACTTTTAACTGTGCGGGCAAATTGTTTGACGAGATATATTTTCGTTTTAAACCTGACGCGCCAAAATCTTTAAGCAGATATTTTTCGGTAAGTTTAACAATCAGTTCATGATTCACCGAACCGGACGCGGCTATAATTAAACGGTTGGCAGTATATTTTTCTTTTGTAAAACTAAAAAGATCTGATTGTGAAAAACTCTTTACGTTTTTTTCTGTCCCGATGATAGGCATACTTAATGAGTTACCGGAATAGATGATTTCCTCAAATTTATCAAAAATTAATTCTTCAGGGTTATCTTCAATATCAAAAAGTTCATCTACTACAACACCGGCTTCTTTTTTTAAATCAGCTGGTTTGAAGGTAGCATTCTGAATCATATCGGCAAGAACATCAAATGTTTTTGGGAGATGCTCGGAAAGTCCGCGCCCATAAAAACAGGTGTGTTCTTTTGAAGTAAATGCATTTAAATACCCGCCGCACGATTCAATTTCATCGGCAATCCGCCGCGCGGTACGTTTATCTGTTCCCTTAAACAGCATGTGCTCTATAAAATGACTGATACCGTTATTATTACTATTTTCATCCCGCGAGCCTACGTTAAACCAAAACCCAAGTGAAAATGATTTTACGTAAGGAATTGTTTCAGATAAAATTTTTATACCGTTCGGAAGGATTGTTTTATTATATATATTCAATTCTTATATCTATTGCTTAACAAAAAAAGAGGCATAAAAATAGACAAATCAAATTATGCAAGCAAGAAAACCGCAGGTAAGTATATCTAAAACCTATCGTAATTATTTTTTGTTCATATCTTAATTTATGAGCCTATTCTAAAAAAGTCAACAATTCAATTTGAGATAGAAATATAAACCGTTAAAACGGTTTCGTTTAAAATAAAGTTGTTATTAACCCACAACTTAAGTCGTGGGTTAATGGGAGAAGATTGAGAACCTCAAACGGTTTCACTTGTGCGCCGTGGCGTAACCGTTTATAACCTTTTTAGAATAGGATCATTTATCAATTTTTTTTTGCACTCTGCAATTTATGATTTGAGTCTTTAATATTTCATTATTATTTTGTTTTTAACATTAAACGCATTTAGAAAAATTATGAAGTTGGTTGTTTTTCTGTGTATAATAATTTTATTACCCGCAGTTCTTTTTCCCCAAACAGAGCGCGCTGGAAGTGATAAACATGATTCCATAAAAACCATTCTTAATTTTGAATCTTTTTTTAACCGTGCAGATTACTACTCCAATATATATTCGGATGTCGATCAGTCAATTTTATATATAGACACAGCGTTGCTAAACGATGAAAATTTTGTTGCCCTTAAATTAACGAGTTTAAACAAATCAATAGCACCAGAAGTAAACACAGCCGCGCTTCCGCAAAATATTTTAGCTCCCTTATACAATAGTTACATTGAAAATAATAAGTTCAACATGGTTCGCACAATCCTTGGAATGACGCAAACTGCCGCCGCAGGTTATCTTGCTTACCGGCATATAAAAAAATACGGTTTCTTCAAGTAACAGCATTTTTCCATTCATCAATCGATACTTCACATATCTAAAGGAGAGCCAATTTTATCTTTATTTAAAAATTTTACTAATCCGCATTTCGGTTCAGTACTTTTGTCATTTATTCTTAATTTAATGTGGGTAATAAATTTAATTGATTTGAAAATTTCAAATATCAAATGATTTTTTACAACTATTCAGTACAATTCTTTCAAACTATTCATATATTT
>JAIOIM010000826.1 GCA_019912505.1 Ignavibacteriaceae bacterium | reverse complement strand
GTATAAAAAGTCCAGGCGATGTTTCAAAAGCAATGGCGCTGGGTGCAGATGCGGTAATGCTTGGCAGGATGCTTTCGGGCACCCGCGAAACACCCGGAGAAATTATTAAATATAACGGGCAGTTGTGGAAGAAGTATAGAGGATCGGCGTCATTCGGAGTAAAGATGCGTAACGAATTTATCGAGGGTGAAGAAACAATGGTAGCGTATAAAGGGGCGGTAAAAAATGTTATTGATGGAATTTCGGACGGGTTGAGAAGTTCGATGAGCTATATGAATTGTTTTACTCTTGATGAATTAAGAAATATAGAAACCTTTGCAATTTTAAGTAACAGCTCTTATTTGGAGCGATTACCGAAAATGTAAAAATAAAACCTATAATTAGTTTTTAATAAAATAGAGACGGATTTAAACCGTCTCTATTTTTTTTGTTCACTTAAAATTTATCAGGTAAACTGCTAAACATCATATTTGTTTTTTATAGCTTCAACTTTATTTCTGCTATAATCGGAAACTCCAACCATCAAACCTGCCGTTACTACAACTGCGCCTATTATCTGGTAAATAGTTACGTCTTTTCCGAACAGCAGCATTACAAACGGTAAAAACGCCAGCCAAAGGTTTGTATACGGTACCCAAAGATGTGCAGAAAACTTTGATAGCTTGAAGAAACCGAAGCTGTATATATATCCGGTTAAACCTGCGGCTATAACAAATAAAATAGGTATCCAGTTATCGGGGAAAAGTTTGCCGTCGAATAATGCAAAAAATCTGTTGAAATTTACTTTGGAAAAAAGTTTTTCAATTTCAACTTGTGCTTCAGCGGAAACATTATCTTTTATTCTATAATTTTCGCCTGCTTTGTTATAATAGTTGAGTAGCAGCTCTTTCTTCTCGTTATCGAGTTTTTCTAGCACTCTCATTTCCATCTGTACGGCAGGCACTTCTGATGGGAGATTTACTTTCATCACGCTGCCAAGAAGGGGGAAGAAAATAAGTGCGGAACTTATAAAAAGCATCTTCCAGACCTCTCTCCAAGCAACCAGGGCGTTGGGTCCAACTTTTGGGAAAGCTGTTTGAACTGTTTTATTGTTTAAAATCTGCTGCGAGCATAAACAACAATTGATTATAATTATCCAAATTATTGCCGTTGTGTCTAATGCATCATTAGAATTTGAATGACCGCCGAAAAGTGAAGGCAGGTGGGGTACCGCAAGACCGCAAACAACTAAAAGCACCCCAATCCAGTGTTCTTTTCTTAATTTTGCATCAAACATTATCCAACCGAAAAAGGGAAGCAAAGCAAGATACACATTAACATAAGGTGCAAATAAATGTGGGGAGTAATATCTAGGCAAATAAAAGAAACCGATGTTTTCAATTACGCCTGTGAAGGCGGCAATTATAATGGTAGTAAGTGAAAGCCATCCCGGCCAAAAATACTTTAACTCTTTACCTCTAATAATTTCTACAGTAACAGCAATCAAAGCCCATACTAGTTTTGATAATTCGCGCCACCAGGTCATCACACCGGGGGATACATGTATGGTTTCACCGCCAACATACTTTGGCTGGTTTCCCATCCAGTTTAATATGTACTGACCGGCTAAACCGCTGTTTATAATTGATAACCAGGTAATTATCAGAATTAATTCCATAAACTGAACCTTCAGAACAATAGAAAAAAAAACGGCTTTAACTTTTAAGATAAAGCCGGACTGCAAACCTAATATTT
>JAIOIM010000825.1 GCA_019912505.1 Ignavibacteriaceae bacterium | reverse complement strand
TTATTACAGAGTTTTCTTCAATATATTTTAACTAACTATTAACCATTTTTGAGTAGAAATGAGAATTATTAGAATTTTATCTCTTGTTGTAACTTTTTATTTTATTTCCTATTCCCAAGTTCAGATTATTTCTGAAAAAATACAAGGGAATGCCTATGTGCTGAAATTAATAATTCCGGATAATTACAGAATTATTACTAAAGATGGAAGAACATTAATAGATTATCAACAACCATTTGATGAATCGAAACCCGGTTATTTTTCAAATGCATCTTTTGACATTTTTATTTCGTTACCCACACATAACAAAGTAAATTTAACTTCCAACATTATAAAGCAAACTAAAATAGATGCATTGCCGGGTATCAATCCGGTTGTTAAGGTAGGAGTTTCTGGAGAGCTTCAGTACGAAAAATCTCCGGATATTTTCAAAGAAACATTGCCGTTAACAAAGTTAAACGGTTATCTTTGGATTGAAAATCAGTATTGCGCCCATATAACTGTAAATCCTTATATCATTGAATACGAGAGTCGTACTACAAATAAAATTAATGAAATTGAATTAGCTTTTAATTTTCAGAATGTTTTATCACCACAAGAGGTTTCTTCATCTCACGATTCCGACTCTCCGATAATTAATTTCGGCTCATTCAAATCAGACAAAAAACCAAATTGGATAATCACTGATTCCGATTCATGGATAGATTACAATTTAACTTATATAAAAATCGGGACAGCAAAAGATGACATCTATAGAGTTGATGATAATGATTTATTATCACTTGGAGTAAACCCGGGCTCAATCAATCCAAAAACATTTAGAATGTTCAAACGTGGGATTGAAGTGCCTATTTATGTTAAAGGTGAGGCAGACAATTCATTTGACCCTGAAGATTACATAGAGTTTGTTGGTGAAAGAAATATGGGCGGTAAACATAGAGAGCTAAACAATTATGGCGAACCGTACAATGAATATTTAGACAGGTACTCCGATACATCAATTTATTGGCTTACGTGGGGAAGTATTTATGGGCAGCGTGTGGCAATTGGGAATAATGGAAACGCACAACCAAATATAGACACTTTAAAATACTATAATGAATTGATCCATTATGAAAAGAACAATTGGTTCGATTTTTCAATGGCTGATCAAGTAAGAAGAGAAATGCCTAATTGGTACGAAAATAAAACATGGATGGATGGACAGTTAGGTGTTGGTACTAGAAACTATACTTTTAGTGTATCAAATGTTTTTGCCGGAAGTAATCTAAAAGTTTTTTCAAGACTACAAGACTATGCATCCAACATTACACAAAATGCTCATCTTTTAGCTATTTCAGTAAACAGTGCGGCAAAACAAGACTCGGGCTATATAAACAAATACCAGCAGAAAATTCTTGCCGGTGTTTATCCCGGGACAGTATTGATTAACGGAAATAATACACTTAGAGTTCACTCATTTGCTACTTCCGCTACGTTAAATGCTTGTGCTTTTGATTGGTATGAAGTCGAGTATCCCAGATATCTCAAAACCTATTCTGACACCCTGCTATTCTCATTTCCCTTTATAAACGGGCAACAGGATTTAAAAGCTATTAAGATTACTAATGTATTAAATGCTAATCCCATCTTATGG
>JAIOIM010000824.1 GCA_019912505.1 Ignavibacteriaceae bacterium | reverse complement strand
CTTCACATATGCTTATGACAACGCACCGTGTGACGAATGTTATACTGTTCAGACGGAAAAAAATGAATTCTCTATTACCAAAACTGATGACGGTTGCGGGGTGCTTTGTTATTGTAATTGTTGCAATCAAGTAAGCGTATTAAGTTTAATGCTGGTTCAGAATATTTGTGATAATTATTTCGCACATATAGTTTCCCGTTCCACTCAAAACCTTTCGGATTATTCTTCATCTCACTGGCAGCCGCCCAAAGTCTTGGAATACAATCTTAATCAATAGTATTCAATAATTTAATCGGAACTGCAATATGATTCGCAATTTAATATTGCTAAGCATTTTTATGTTTAGCGTTCTAGTATATTCTCAGAATAACCTAAGTGGATTTGTAGTAGATGATCATTCAGGCGAAAAATTGCCGGGAGTAAATATAATTCTACTGGGTTCAACGAATGGAACAACAACAGACATTAACGGAGAATTTACTCTAACCGATATTCCTTCTGCAAAACAAAAAATATTGTTTTCATACGTTGGTTATAAGGAATTTACAATTGAACTCAATTTCCCATATTCAAATAATTTATTAAAAGTAGAATTAGAACCGCAGGCGGAAGAACTTGAGCAAATATTTGTAAACGCTACTAGGTCATCAAGGACAATAGACAACGAACCGACACGCGCTGAGGTAATTGCCGGTGAGGAAATTGATGAAAAAATAAGTATGGATCCTTCTAATATTTCGATGATGTTGAATGAAAGTACCGGAATACAAGTACAACAAACATCTGCATCAAGTGCAAATAATACATTTAGAATTCAGGGACTTGATGGTAGATATACCCAATTATTAAAAGACGGTTACCCCCTCTATGGCGGATTCTCTGGCAGTCTGAGTCTTGTCCAAATTCCGCCACTGGATTTGCAGCAGATTGAAATAATAAAAGGAAGTTCATCAACCCTTTACGGCGGCGGTGCAATTGCTGGTTTAATTAACCTAATCAGTAAAAAACCAATGGATGAAAGAGAAATATCTTTTTTGGTTAATGCAACATCGGCAATGGGATTGGATCTGAGCGGCTATTACTCACAGAAGTTTACAAACTACGGCGTTACACTTTTAGCTTCACGTAATTCACAAAAAGTTTATGATAATAATGATGATAACTTTTCCGACATACCACAAATTGACCGATATACAATCAATCCTAAATTTATATTCTATTTTGACGAGCATAATAAATTAGAGATTGCCGGAAGTTTTGCTGCCGAGAAAAGATTGGGCGGGCATTTGGAAGTTGTTGAGAATAGAGATCATCCCAAGAATTACTATTTCGAAGAAAATAGAAGTAACAGATATTCTTTACAAACGGGTTACGGCTGCCAAAGTGGTGATAATTATTTTTCTTTTAAAAACAGTTTAGGTTTTTTTAACCGGAAATTATCTTTACCAGATTATTTATTTAGCGGTGAACAATTTTCTACGTTTTCAGAAACAGTGTATAAATTTTCTGCAAATACCGGAGATTGGCTCTTTGGCTTAAACTTACTTACAGAACGTTTTAATGACCGAAGCAATGT
>JAIOIM010000823.1 GCA_019912505.1 Ignavibacteriaceae bacterium | reverse complement strand
TCTACAATTACATTATTTTTTCTTTTTTTCGCAGCCCACAGCAATTATACATACGCTCAACAAAAATTGTACATTCAATATGGAAAGGAAGATTACGCACTCGGCAAATATATGGCTGTTCTAGAAGATATAGATAATAGTATTACTATCAATGAAGCGGCTTCGGATTCGATGAAAAATAAATATGTTTGGCATGATAGGGAAACACTAAACTTAAAATTAACAAGGTCTGTATTCTGGGTCAGACTTATAGTAGTTGACACATTATCTTATCCTGATTTGAGCCTAATGCTTCTAAAAGGGAGCAGAACCTGGCTATTAGTTAAAAACGATCCACTAACCGAAGATATAAGGGTGTTCTATAAAGATACGCCGATTTGGGGGAATAAATATATTGAAAAAAGGAGTGGTACTGCTATACCCGTCAATGATAAGTCCATAAAAACAAATGAATTTATTGCAGCTTTCCAAAGTCATAAAAACGTGCCTGATACCATTTACATAAGATTTAAAACAACTACTCAGTCCATCCTCTCATTCAACATGCTAACGCCAGCTGATTATACAATCTACAGATCAAAAAAACTTTTTTTCCACGGCATTCTTTTCGGGATTTTCTTTTTGCTTATTGTTTACAACCTGCTCCTTTATTTTTCGGTAAAGGATAAGACATACTTATTTTATACCCTTTATATATTTTCTTATGCCGTCTTCATTTTTATTTATGAAGGGTATTACTTTGAAACAATTGGGTTAAAATTTTATCGCGATTATATGATATTACCTATGTCTGTACTTACAATAACGGGAATATTCTGGCTGCTGCTTACGCGAGAGTTTTTATCTACAAAAACTAATTTACCTTGGGCATACAAACTGCTGACCTTACTGACATTTATAGGTCCGATTAACTTCGTTTTAGGTTTTGGATTTCGGCAGCAATGGATAGGGTTTCTGTGGTCAATTTGCAACCTTGGATATTACCTCATCGGTTTTGTTATAGCCGGCATCACATTAAAAAAGGGAGTATACGTTTCGAGATACTACATCATAGCTTTAACCGGGATGGTGATAGGAATATCTGTTATGGTCGCAACACGGCATAACGTACTGCCATTGCCGCTTAATTTTTGGACCCAGAATGCATTAAATATGGGTATACTTTGGGAGGCATTAGTTTTGGCTGCTACTGTGGGTTACAGGTTTAGCTACTTAAAAGCAGAAAAGGAACTGGAGAAATCGCTTATTCGAAATCAAATTGCATCCGACCTGCATGACGAAATTGGAAGTAACCTTAGTACAATTACGCTGCAGAGCAGATTGATGATGAAAACCCAACATTTGGAGAGCAATTCTATTGAGCATCTGCAAAATATTATTGACAATGCAAGCGGCACCGCAGAAATGATTAGGGATATTGTATGGTTTATAAATCCTTTGCACGATAATTCAGAAAACTTGTTGCTGAGAATGAAAGAACTCGCATCAAAAATGTTGATAAATTTCAATTATACTTTTACAATAAATGGAGGTGATGAACGAATTTTTGATCTTTTACCCGATTTGCAAAAACGGAGACATTTATATCTGATATTCAAAGAAACATTGAATAACATAATCAAGCATTCAGGGGCAACCAGGGTGAATATTTTATTTTCAATTAAGAATAATAAAATTTTTATGACGATTAAAGACAATGGGAAAGGATTCAGTGAAGATGATATTGTACGTGGTGAAGGTTTAAATAATCTTAGGAATAGAGCATCACAAATAGATTCTGAGATTTTTATTGAAAGCTGTGCCGGAGAAGGGACAAAAATAATTCTCGAAGTTCGGCTTCAGAAATGAAACAAGAAATGAGTCTGGTTTAAAAAGATCAATAATTAAATTTGAGATAGAAATATAAACCGTTGAAACGGTTTTGTATAATATTAGGTTGTTGTTAACTCACGACTTAAGTCGTGGGTTAATGAGAAAAGACAGAGAATCAAAAACGGTTTCGACCGTTTACAACCTTTTTAGACCAGACTCAGAAATTATTTAAAATTAATACCCCTTTTTTGCACAAGCCCCTCTTTTATTGCTTTTGACACAAGCCCGCCTCTGTTATTTACATGAACTTTACTATAAATATTTTTAACATGTGTCTGAACGGTTTGAGGGCTGGTAAAAGTTATATTTGCAATTTCATTTACTGTTTTTCCATCAACAAGATAATTAAGAATTTCTTTTTCCCTTTTTGTAAGTCCGTAAGAATTTTTAGTTTGCTTAATAGCTGTAAACATATTGAATACCTTTCGAGCGAGTTCTGCATTGATTGAGGACCCACCATCCACAACAATCTGTATTGCCTCAAGTATTTCTTCTGAGGATGAACTTTTGAGAAGGTAGCCGTTGGCACCGTTACAAATAGCATCAAATATTTTTTCGTTATCACCGAACGCTGTAAGCATAATAATTTCAATTTCATTTACTAAAGCTTTTACTGCTTTTATGCCCTCAATTCCATTCATACCCGGAAGTTTAACATCAGTTAATATTACATCGGGAGTATCTCCTTTAGCGAGGAGCTCCAGTGCACCTTCCACAGTGGTAAATTCATTATTACATTTGCACCAAGTACTTTGATTAATAATGCTGCGAATAGTCTTTGAATAAGCAATGTTATCCTCTATTATCCAAACTTCAGTCATGTTTTCTCTCTCAAACGGTGTCAACGGATTTATCAAATATTAGTTTAAAATTTAATTACCACATAAATAGTGTTTTTATAGCCAACTGCAAATACCAAGAAATGGGTAGTTTTTAAAATAATCTAACAATCTTATCTTTTATTTACAATTTTTGAGCTTCTAAAAATTCTCATTGGCTGCTTTAAAAATACCTAAAATCTGGTATTCACATCTATACTTGTATACGTTACCTTTACATCAGAAAATAAACACCCTCCGGATTGAGCAAAAAAAATATTGTACTTCAAATTAGTGGTTGTTTGTTTTAATACTAAATACAACTTGATTGAAAAAGAAAATGTTTTTACAAATTTATTTTTTTTGCGGTGAGCTTATTTTGACCTTATTGGTCAACTATTGAATCATTAACATCTAACTGGATCAACAATGAAAGATTCTTCAAATAATAAAGTGCAATTGATGGATACCTTTAACAAAGTAGTGGATGCCATACCTGTAGGTATTATTAAAATAGCATTGGACGGAAAAATTCAATATGTGAATTCAACATTTTCTCAATTGCTCGGTTACAGTTCAAACGAAATATTGCAATTCGGTTTTATACGCCACCTTATTATTGATGAATATAAGATAGAAACAATTTTAAATACAAATTGTTCGCTTCCGGAAGAATTGTATCAGAGTTTGAAATTTTTAACAAAAGAGAATGGACTTATAAGTTTATATTTAAAATGGAGTCCGGTTTTTAATGATAATAATGAGATAGAAAGCTTTTGCGCTGCCGCCACAAACACGAGTCGACTTTTTGAAGCTAAAGGCAATGAAAACGAAGATCGTGAACGATTTGAAACCCGTTTATTAATCCGAAACTCAAAGTTGGTAAAATCTTCTGAGATTTTAAGAAAGTCGTTAAAAGAAAAAGAATTAATTCAAAAGGCTCTATTAGAGAGTGAAGAAAGATTAGGGGCAATATTTGAATCATCACCTTCTGCAATTTTATTAACGAGAGATAACGGAAAAATATTAATGGCAAACCGCTGCGCTGTTGAAATGTTTAACCTCGATAAGAACGAACTTACAAATAGTTTTATTAACGATTTACTAATTGAAGCAGATGATTCAACATATTATGGAATAACACAGAGCGGTATTCAAATACCAGTTACCGTAAATTTAAAAATGATAAATATTTTTGACGAATATTGCTCGGTGCTTTTTCTTACTCATAAAAGTGATGACAGACTAACCCAAGTTGAAACCGATATGACGGCAGATGACGAATCATTTTCTGTATTTGAACACTCACCCAAAGCCACAATAGTTCATTCCGAAAACCGGCTGCTTTTTGCTAATAATGCTTTTGCAAAACTTTTATCGCTTGAGAATAATAAAATAGTTGCAGGACTTAAATACAACGATATAATAACCGACAGAAAAAATGAAACCTCCCCGTTCGGCTCTCAGGAAAACAATCCGGGGAGAATAAACAAAACACTCAGATACGAAGATAATGTTATAGAAGTGTTGGTAACCGAATATCCGTTTATATTAAAGAATAAAAAGCTGACTGCTTCAATAATTGAATTAGCCGACGAAAAGAAAACTGATACCGACAAGTTTACACAATTAGCACAAATTATTGAACAAACGAACGACCTTATATCGGTTACAAATAAAAATGGAATATTCGAGTATGTCAATCCGGCGTTTGAAAAATCATCTGGCTATAGCAAAGAAGAATTAATTGGTAAGTCTTCTAGTATATTAAAATCGGGCAGACACGATGACAAATTCTATAAAGATTTATGGAATACGGTAAACGCCGGTAAAGCATTTTTTGGTGAATTTTATAATAAAAGAAAGTCAGGGGAAATATATTTAGAGGCAAAAACTATAAGCCCGATTAGGGATGAGTCCGGCGTTGTCACACATTTTGTCTCTACTGCTAAAGATATTACGGATTTGAAAAAGGTTCAAGCAACGCTTTATACAACTGAATTACATTTAAGATCTTTATTAAATAACATTCAGGATGTAATCTTTTATCTGGATGATGATTTGAATATAAAATATGTAAGTCCCTCAATAAGTT
>JAIOIM010000822.1 GCA_019912505.1 Ignavibacteriaceae bacterium | reverse complement strand
TTACATTTCTTATACGCTTTTTTGGACCAGGAAATTTTATTATCAGGAATCATCAAAGAACTGCTCGCTCTGCTTGCAATTTTTCTTAACAATTCCGGAGGCATCTTTACGGTACCATTCCTTGAAAGCAAGGAGTTAATTTCCTTCCCCTCAACTCTTATTATTTTGATTTCGGCATCTACTGCTTCTTTCAACATTGTAGAATCATGTGCATAATAACCAGAAGCGCCCGTAGTAATTACTGTCGGTTCCCAGTTGTAATCCTTTAAATACTTTGCAAACTTTAGCGTTCTTTGTACGCCGCTCAAACCCATCGGAGGAAAATAATATGCTAAAACTAATACCTTAAACATTTTTAATCTGCCCTATTTCTATGAATGATAATTTGGAGATTCTTTTGTAATCATTACATCGTGCGGATGACTTTCCTTCAAACCGGCAAGCGTAATTTTTATAAACCTTGATTGCGTTTTAAGTTGCTCAATATTTTTTGCACCGCAGTAACCCATGGCTGCTCTTAAACCGCCGATTAACTGGTAAATTGTATCTGAAATTGGACCTTTGAAAGGAACACGACCTTCGACTCCCTCGGGAACAAGTTTTAAGATATCATCTTCGGCGTCCTGGAAATATCTATCTTTACTGCCGGATTGCATAGCGCCGAGTGAGCCCATTCCTCTATACATTTTAAAACTTCTTCCTTCGTATAGAATTTTTTCGCCTGGACTTTCATCTACGCCTGCAAACAATCCACCTATCATCACAGTATCTGCTCCCGCTGCAATAGCCTTTGCTACATCGCCGGTTTGCTTTATTCCACCATCGGCAATTATCGGAATTCCTGACAGTTTTGCCGCTTCATACACATCTGCAATAGCAGTAATTTGAGGCACACCAACGCCTGCCACAACTCTGGTTGTGCATATTGATCCGGGACCTATGCCAACTTTTATAGCATCCACACCACAGGATATTAAATCAAGTGCAGCCTCATAAGTAGCTATATTACCAACTATTAGTTGAATATCTTTAAATTTTTTCCTCACAACTTTAACAGTTTTAAGAACACGGAGAGAATGACCATGAGCAGTATCAATTACTATAATATCTGCTCCGGCTTTTACAAGCAATTCCACACGTTCAATTGTATCGGAATTTACACCAACGGCTGCTCCTACCCTCAACCTTCCATGTTCATCTTTAGAAGCGTTTGGGTGTTTTTTCTTTTTCTGAATATCCTTAAAAGTAATTAAACCTTTGATAATTCCATTTTTATCAACCACCGGTAGTTTTTCTATTTTATATTTTTGAAGTAGATGTTCAGCTTTTTCTAAAGTAGTGCCAATCGGAGCAGTTACAAGATTATTTTTTGTCATTAATTCGCTTACTAACAATGACTGATTCGGTTCAAAACGAAGATCTCGATTTGTCAATATTCCTACTAATTTACCACCATTTTCAACAATAGGAATACCGGAGATAGAATATTTTTTCATCAAATTCTGAGCATCTCTTATTGTTTTTTCAGGCGTAAGAGTTACCGGATTTTGAATCATTCCGCTTTCGGATCGTTTTACTTTATCAACTTCGTCTGCTTGCTCCTCAATTTTCATATTCTTATGCAATATTCCAATTCCGCCTTCACGTGCCATTGAAATAGCAAGGTTTGATTCCGTTACCGTATCCATAGCTGCCGATACAATAGGAATGTTTAAAGAAATATCCCTTGTCAATTTTGTTGTTAAATCAACTTCTCGCGGGAGCACTGATGATTTGGCAGGGACTAACAGAACATCATCAAACGTTAAACCTTCTCGTATGTCTAATTTTTTTTTCATTCTAACTCCATAGTATTAAAAAACCACTTAAAGTGGTCTATGTAAGTTGCTTTATTCAAACGCTGCATAACCAGTTATATCGTTCCCAATAATAAGTGTATGCATCTCGTGGGTACCTTCGTAAGTTTTAACAGATTCCAAATTAGCTGCGTGTCGCATGACGGGATACTCATTGAGAATACCGTTTGCTCCCAAAATCTCACGAGATATTCTAGCAATTTCTAAAGCTTTTTCGCAGTTATTCCGTTTTGCAAGCGAAACCTGAGTATGCTTTACAGTTTTATTGTCTTTCATCCTACCTAGCTGCAAATTGAGCAATTGTGCTTTGGTAATTTCAGTTAAAATATACACTAACTTTTCCTGTGTAATTTGATACGCTGCAATAGGTTTGCTGAATTGTATCCGAGACTTTGCATAGTTTAAAGCTGTGTCGTAGCAAGCCATGGCGCTTCCGACCACACCCCATGCTATGCCGTATCTTGCCTGGTTCAAGCACATTAAGGCACTTCTTAATCCGTTTGTATTTGGGAGCAAGTTCGTATCGGAAACAAAGACATTATCAAAAATAAGCTCAGAGGTAACTGAAGCGCGCAGTGAATGCTTTCCTTTCATTTCGGGTGCACTAAATCCTTTGGCATCTCTTTCAACTAAAAATCCATGCACCTCGCCATCTAACTTAGCCCAAACTACAGCCACATCTGCAATAGTACCGTTTGTAATCCACATTTTGGCGCCATTTAATCTATAACCGCCTTCAACTTTTTCGGCTTTTGTAACCATACCTCCCGGATTCGAACCGAAGTCAGGTTCAGTCAAACCGAAACATCCGATTTTTTCTCCTTTTGCTAAAAGAGGGAGCCATTTATCTTTTTGTTCCTCACTTCCAAAAGTAAAAATTGGATACATAACCAATGCGCTTTGAACCGAGACAAAACTTCTAACGCCGCTGTCCCCTCTTTCCAGTTCCTGCATAACTAACCCGTACGCCACATTATTCATCTCCGCGCATCCATATTTTTGCGGAAGCGTGGAACCAAATAAACCTAACTCAGCCATTTTAGAAATTAGTTCCATCGGGAATTTAGCATCAGAGTAATGCTGTTCAATTACGGGTATAATTTCATTCGAAACAAATTCGCGAACCGTGTCTCTAATCATTCTTTCTTCTTCACTAAGAAGCGAATCTACATCAAAATAATCAACTCCAGCGAATTGCGGCACAATATCTCCAAATGATTAATAAATTTCAGTGTCAAATTATTAAATAGCTGTTTTATAATCAAACCTTTGCAGGGAGTACTTTTTATATAGGCTAAAAGCATTGTTAGCTACAAATACTGTTGAAGCAAATCATGTTACAGCAACTTAGAATTAATTTAAAACAATTTTTATAT
>JAIOIM010000821.1 GCA_019912505.1 Ignavibacteriaceae bacterium | reverse complement strand
ACTTTTAACCGCGCATTTAAGGCAAACACAGGCATTACCCCAAGTGAATATCAACAGAAGCATCACAAATCTGCATAACCTCTCCCAATAATTATAGCAAATCCCGTTTTAGCACATCAAACAGTTGCTTTTGATAACTGGTTTATGTTTTTAGCACCCAATAGAAGATAAATAATTTTAATAAAAATATATTCAACTTTCTGGAGGATTAATAATGAAAACAATAACATCTTTTTTGGTTTTGCTTTTTTTTGTGTTTTCTTTTTCAGAAAAATTAGTTGCACAAACCACGGGCGATTATCAATCGAGTTTAACAGGCGCGTGGAATTCTACCGCTACGTGGCAATATTATAATGGTGCTGCCTGGGTAGCTGCGGCAATTGTTCCCGATTATAATACTTCAAATGTTGTTACAATTCGAAGTGGTCACACTGTTACAGTTACATCTTCAGTTCACACAGATCAGACGATAATTGAAATTGGAGCTATTCTCGAAATAGCATCGACCAAGACGCTTACTGTAAGAGCCGGCAGCGGAGATGACCTGGTTGTTAACGGAACTCTAAATATAATAGGTGAACTCATCAGTCCCTACGGCGAGACGGTTGCCTTAATTGTAACCGGAACTGTAAATTGGACGGGAAAGATTACAATTACTTTTGGTAGTAGTTTTACAATAAACTCAGGTGGTAATCTTAATATTGTTGGTGACGGAAATAAAACTTTCCGATATGGAGGTGCAACCATTTACAATAGCGGCACAATTACGTGGTCCGGTGGAGGAAGTTTGGTTGGTGGTTCAAAAACAATTACAAATCTTGCAGACGGTGTATTTGATATTCAAAATGATGTGGGCTTCTATAATGATGGGGGTGGTGATGGTTACTTTATTGTAAATAATGAAGGACTTTTAAAAAAATCTGCCGGCAGCGGCGAAACCAATTTTCATTATGCCATATTTAATAATACAGGAACAGTTTTAGTTGAAAGCGGCACATTGAAACTGAATTATGGTGGAACTCACACCGGTAGATTCACAATTTCGGCGGGAAAATATCTTAATTTATCAAGTGGTACAAATGTATTTGGTGAAGGTACCGCAGTTGATGGAGCAGGAACTTTGCAATTAACCGGGGGAGAACTTAAAGCAACCGGAACAACCTCAGGGGCTGTAATTGGAAGTAATGTAATTTTTGATTTTACAGGTGGAAGCATCGCTGAAAGCGGTAAACTTACTATTAACGGAACAATGAATTGGTCTTCGACTGGGTCGATTACTCTAAGCTCATTAACAATATCAGCGGGAGCATTTCTTAACATAAGTGGCAATTCTAATAAAAGCTTTCGGTATGGAGGAGGTACAATTTATAACAGCGGAACAATCACCTGGACAGGTACCGGAAGTGTTCTAGGTGCTGATAAAACAATATCAAACCTTGCCACCGGTGTTTTCGATATTCAAAATGATGCGGGTTTCTATTGCGATGGCGGCGGTGGCGGTAATTTTACTATAAATAATGCAGGACTTATAAAAAAATCTGCCGGCAGCGGTGAAACCAATTTTAACAGTGTTAGTTTTACTAATACTGGAATATTGCAAGTAGATGTTGGCACAATCAGATTAGGAAGTACTTTTACTAATTTTTCCTCGAATACTTTAAATGGCGGAACCTATAATGTTTCGGGTATATTTAAATTTAATAACGCAAATATTTTAACCAATAACGCAACAATATTACTCAGAGGTGCATCATCACAAATACTAAATAACACCGGGGATGCCAACGCGCTTGCAAATTTTGCAACCAATAGTGCAAGCGGAAGTTTTAGTTTAAGAGATGGAAGAGATTGTTCAACAGGTGCGGCAACATTTACAAATAATGGTATTTTAGACTGCGGAACAAATATATTTTCAGGCAGCGGCAACTTTGAAAATGCCACCGGTTCAACACTAATAATTGCTTCGGCTGATGGAATTACTACTACAGGAAGCACTGGCAACATCCAAAGTGCGGGCACACGAACTTTTTCAACCGGTGCAAATTATATTTATAACGGAACAGAGGCTCAAGTAACGGGGGACGGACTGCCTTCCCAGGTAAATGATTTTACAATCAATAACAGCGCGGGGGTTACATTAACATCAAATTTAACAAGTGCTGGAACTCTCACTCTTATGAGCGGAAATATTAACACCGGGGCTAATACATTTACTCTCGGCACAGGCACTTCCACTTTAGGAACTCTTTCCAGAACAAGTGGAACTATGCTCGGCAATTTTAAAAGATGGCTTTCCGATGTAACGATTAATGATTTGCTTTTCCCGATTGGAACAGCAGCCAATTATCGCCCCGCAAACATCAGCTATACTGTTGCACCGACAACCGGTGGGTCAATAACTGCTTTTTATACATCTACAAATCCCGGAAGTTCGGGTTTACCTTTAACAGACGATGGAATAAATATAGTCAATATTGGGACGGATGGTTTTTGGAGTTTACAGAGCGGAGACGGCATGAGTGGCGGGACTTACAATCTTGATATAACAGCCGAAGGCTTTAACGGGATAACTGATTATACAAAACTGCATTTACTGAAACGAGATAATAGTATAAGCAATTGGGCAGTTGATGGAACACATAGCCTTTGTACAGGCTCCAATGGTACACCCGTTTTACATCGCACAGGGTTAACAACATTTTCCGAATTCGGTGTGGGCTCAACTTCAGATAACCCTTTGCCTGTTGAACTAACATCTTTTACAGCAAATATAATTGAAAACAACGTGGTTCAAAACTGGGAAACAGCAACTGAAGTAAACAACTATGGTTTTCAAGTACAAAGGCAAAAAGCTTGCACTGAGCTTGTCGAAGTGGAAAAAGATCAAAGTGAAAATGAATGGGGAACACTTGGCTTTGTAAACGGACACGGTAACAGCAATTCCACAAAACAATATTCATTTACAGATAAGCTTTCTCTTACTCTTTCTCCTACTCTTTCTCCTACTCTTACTCCTACTCTTACTCTTTATTACCGTTTAAAACAAATTGACAACAACGGTAATTTAAATTACTCCAATGTTGTGGAAGTTAAATTTGAAAATATTCCGGCGGAGTTTGTTCTTTACCAGAATTTCCCCAATCCGTTTAACCCGACGACAAAAATAAAATATTCAATTCCGGCAATCATAAATCATCAATCGACAATCATAAATTTAAAAGTTTATGATGTTCTTGGCAATGAAGTTGCCGCACTTGTAAACGAAGAACAAGCACCGGGTGTTTATGAAATTGAATTTGATGGCAGCAGGCTTTCAAGCGGAGTTTATTATTATCAATTAGGGGCGGGTAGTTTTAATAAGGTAAAAAAGATGATACTGATACGGTAAATATTTTTATGTATAAAAAAGCCCGGACGATTAAATGCCGGGCTTTTTTTTGTAACTCAAAGCAATGCTTATTTTTTAACTTCTTTATAAA
>JAIOIM010000820.1 GCA_019912505.1 Ignavibacteriaceae bacterium | reverse complement strand
TCTTTTAACCGCGCCGCCGAAGCTATAACCGGGTTTAAGATTTCGGAAGCGGTTGGGAAAAAATATTGGCAGGTTTTCCCTTCCGAAGATGGAAAGGAAGACCCGCAGCTAAGAACTTTTATTGCAGATCATCAGCAATCTCTTTTACGTGAAACTACTATAATACGCAAGGACGGAAGCAGAGTTCTCGTTAGAATCAATTCCGCCCCTTTAAAGGATACAACCGGAAGCAAAATTGGAAGAGTAGTTACATTTGAAGATATAAGTTTGATGAAAAACCTTTCCGAACATATTGAAGAGCGATTTCACTTTGATAATATTATCGGTAGGAGCAAGTCCATGCTTAAAGTATTTAGTATGATGGAAAATGTTATTCATACTGACAGTACTGTATTAATTACGGGTGAAAGCGGAACCGGTAAAGAAATTATTGCCCGCGCAATTCACTTAAATAGCGATAGGAAAACAGAACCTTTTATAGCTGTTAACTGCACCGCATTTGCTGAAAGTTTATTGGAGAGCGAACTTTTTGGTCATGAAAAAGGAGCTTTTACCGGCGCAATTAATACTAAACCGGGCAGATTTGAGCTTTCAGGAAACGGCACTTTATTTCTAGATGAAATTGGCGACCTTCCCCTCTCTGTTCAAGTTAAACTGCTGCGCGTTCTTGAAAACAGACAGTTCGAGAGAGTAGGAGGCACTAAAACTATTCAACTTAATTCACGAATAATTTCTGCCACTCATAGAGACTTGGAAAAAGAAATAAAAGACGAAAGATTTAGAGAAGATTTATACTACAGAATTAATGTTATTAATATTCATCTTCCATCTTTATTTGAAAGAAGAGATGATATCCCAAGCCTCGTCAATCATTTTATGGAGAAGTATAATAAACGATTTAAAAAAGATATCCATTACATTTCACCAAATACATTAAAAATAATTTCGCACTACAAATGGCCCGGGAATATCCGCGAATTGGAAAATGTAATTGAGCACGCATTTGTCGTTTGCAATTCGGACGCAATAAAAACGGATCATCTTCCATTAAAATTGCAAGGACTACTAAAAGGGGGGGAACTTTCGGATGAAGTCCATACCACTCCTTTAGAAGAAGCGGAAAAACAATCTATAGCAAACACACTTCAAAAATTTAAAGGCAGCCGTTTAAAAACTGCCAGTGCGTTAGGAATCAACAAAACTACTCTTTGGCGTAAAATGAAAAAATATAATCTTTAATATTACTCCATTGGATTTCTTGGCTTGAATATTGTATCTCCATAATAAAAAGTTATTTTGAGGAAACAACTATGAAGGCTGCCATTTGTATCGAATTTATAAATAATACTGGAAAGATTTCCGATAATTTCGGTAAATCAGAATATTATTTTATTTATGATTTAGAGAAAAGAATAATGATAGATAAATTAGCCAACCATATAAGAT
>JAIOIM010000819.1 GCA_019912505.1 Ignavibacteriaceae bacterium | reverse complement strand
GGATTAAAAGGATTCGGATAATTTTGTTCGAGAACAAACCCGTTTAATATTGGGCTCTCATCGCCTACAGCCGATGGCGTATAAGCAGTTGTTGTGCGCGAGTAAATTTCAAACCCTTTGGCAACATAAATTTCAGTCTGTTCTAATATTTCACGTTCCATACCGTCATAAGTATGCGTTGTCCTAAGCCATGGCACATAAGCGCCGCTCATATAATTTTCCATCAACATTACATCAAGTTTGTTGAATGTGGTATATGTGTAAGTATTCCTGCCTCCAATATCCCACCTGGTTCCTGCAGTATTCCACCAGTATCTGATTTCAGATGAAAGCAGATCGTCACCGGCAAGATAAACGGACTCAGTTTTGTTGGCGTCAAGAACTGTTGCTCCTCCATAAATATCCGACTCGATTTCTACGGTAGGTTTTAGCTTACTGTTACGGGTATAATTTGTTTTTGATGTATCAATCCACGCGCTTCCGTTCCATTCGGACTGAAGATCATTAGTAAGATACTTTGGGTTACCCCCTTGATAAGTGTATATGTGCATTTCTTCGTTTTCAAACAAGAGCGTTGCAAAGTTAACATTTTCTTCTACCTCTGTTAAAGGATAACCTACACTATTGTTTGTGTAAACAACCCTAATATAGGGCATTATTGTTCCACCCAAATTAACCGATGAATTTATTTCGACCAGGAAGTTGTTTGAGTCGTATGTATAAACTGAATTAACGAAAAGAACCCATGCGGAATTATCCCACATATACATATCTAAAGTTAAAAATCTAAGGGTAGAATCAGTTAGATTTTGAGCAAAAGTTACAAACATTTTCATTTCATTAATCCAATCACCGCTAAGCGTGTCCCATACCATTGAAACAGATTCGATAGTTCCGGTGTTTGTATCCCATTGATCGATGGATCTATCAACATTAACCCATGCATTGTTCACCCAGTTTTGGGTAATCTTATCTTCGTAACTGGTTGTAAGCACACGGTCAATAGTAAAATACGCATCGCCCGATCTTGCCTTATCGAATTTGATAAAATCAGGCATAAATTTGCTAACATCTGGTTTCGATTGCGCCGAAACTGCCAGGGTTGCAAAAAGAAAAGAAACAAAAAGTAATAAAAGTTTTTTCATAATAATTTCCTATGGTTTGTGTTATTCACTGCTATTATGCTATAGAATTGTGCCAATGTAAAACCAAGAATAGGAACTATTAACGCAATATTTAATAGTAGTTTAAAAAACTAAAGACAAATATGATTTTTCTTTGTCTGTAAAGTGCGACAACTTCAGACTGCTGGATTAATCCCACGCTAATTCTGTTTCGGAGGTTGAGAAGCGGCATTTATCGGAACTCAAAAAACTTTATAGCATCGCTCGAATTCAAATATATATCCCCTTTAAAAAGGTGATTCCCGTAAAAACGGGAATCTGAAACCTGCGTATTTAAATGAGACCCCCACTTTCGGTGGAATTACATTTAGAGTCTCTGAACTTTTTAGAGCCGACTTAAATATTACCTGATACTATTTTAATAGAAGCATCTTTTTTGTTTGAACAAAGCTGCCGGATTGAAGTCTATACAAATATAAACCGCTCGGTAAATCATCGGCATTAAAAGTAATTTCATACCGACCGGAAACTCGTTTATCATTTAACAATGTTTTAACTTCTTCCCCAAGTACATTAAATACTTTTAGCTGAACAAAAGCTTCAACAGGCAAATTAAATGTAATTGTTGTAGCCGGGTTAAAAGGGTTTGGATAATTTTGAGCAAGTTCAAAATGGTTTGGATTGTTGAAAATTACTTTGTCATCATTTACAGCCGAAACCGCACTATTATTCTGAGCGTAAATTCCTGTTCCTGTGCCCACGAGTAAATCATCAAAGTATAGAACATTTATTTCAGTGCCTACAGGATAAGAATATCCATTTGTCCATGAGCTGCCTCCAAAATGCATCATATAAATTTCGTTATCAACTGCACAGTAAACTGTATCATTCCCGAAGGAAACTGCTTTTGCAACCCTCCCCGATGATGCAGGAAAACCGGTGGTTGTAAAAGGTGTCCATAAACCTGTGCCGCTTAAAATTTTGTAATATAAGATGGGATGATTTGTCCCGGCGTCTGTTCCGCATGCCAGCAGTGTATCGCCGGATTGAGAAATATAAAGATCAATTATGGTAGCTGTAATTGGGTAACCGGCACTTGTATATGAACCATCAAAATCGTTTCGGATACTCCAACTGCTTCCGCTCCATTCTGCTCTGTAAACACTCCGGGCTCTTGAAGAAATGCTGATAGTGTTATCATAAGTAACACCAATGTAAGCCACCGGATTTCCACCTTCGGTTGCAAAAACTATATCGTTCACATCAGCATCAAAATAACCTGACGCAGCTTTTAGTAACTGCTGATTCCACGAGGCACCGCCATCTGTGGAGTAGAAAAATCCACCTTGCAATGAATCACCTTCTGCCGGATCGCCGATGGTGTAACCGCACGCAACTAAATTTGAATCGCTTTGATAAACTTCAATTGCTTCAACACGTAGTCCTATTCCAGGGAAATTGTAAGGAGCATTTTCAGCTGTAAATACTTGCAGCCAGCTATTTCCTCTATTTTGAGTTTTGTATATGCGGAGATTGCCTACATAAGCTGAAAAAGGATTATCATGTACCATTTCTGCCGAGTAATATGGGGAACCATCATTGTTTGGAAAAATTGCGTTAGACCAGCTTGGAGATGTTCCATAACCGGAAACATAACGTACTCCCGATTTTGCAGCAAGCCAGGCATCTGTGTTTGCAGCGTTCATATCAAAGTCTTTTACCTGTACAGCTTCAACCCCGTCATCTATTTCAAAAATAGTTCCGCCGCCATTAGTTGTTGCGCCAATTCCTTGATCTGTGGTAAAATAAACAATTGAAGGATTAACCGGATCGGCTGCAACAACGCCGTCATTAGGATGTGTTTCTAAACCTGAATTTCCAAATTCTACCCAGCTACCGAACGATTTTGTTGTTGTATTAAAAGTTGAATAGCATTTTGCAAAATAAACAATATAATCGGCACCACTTAACTGGTAAGCAAAATTAAATCCGCCAACGCCGCTTATACCGGTAGATGTATTTGTCCATGAAACGCCACCATTAGTAGAATGAGCAACTTCTTTTCCACCCCCGTAATTTCCGTTATACATTATTGTTCCGTCCGGTCCGCATCCAAAACCTGTCCATTGTGTCGAACCCACAAGCGATGAAGTTGAGAGCGTTGCAAAAGAAGTTGATCCATCGAAAGAGTTATAATCCGACGAAGACAGATAAAGCATCATTGGGGAAGTTCCCAAATCGGTTATGTATACTTTTAAATTTGAAGTATTTACAGCAATCTGTGAGGAACTCATCGCTGAAGCTAAAGTTATTGGTGAATAGCTATCTTCTGTAAAAGCACCGGTAGATGAGTCAATAGTTCCCCAACGTACGTGGTTGTTTTCAGTAAAAAATAAATATCCCGAATAAATTGTCATTCCGGAAACGCCAACGGAAAAAATTGTATTCACCGCTGAAGATGAAGGGTGAGTGCTGTATAAATTATTATTAGCAATAAAAAATAAAAAACCTGAATTTTCGTCAGCAGCCATTACTCTTATTCCACTTCCGTAACCATCATCGTCACCCACACCCGGAATTATTCCGAAGGGAGAAAAAACTGGGGTTCCGGCAGTTGTGAAGTCTGCATAAAAAATTGAATTTGCACTTTCTGTTGAGATAAAAACCCTGCTGGTTGCACCGGAAGTTTGAATAACCGAAATAGCATTTATTCTACCGCCGTAAACTGCTTCGGGATCGGGTGCAGATAGTTGAGAAAAAATTTGTGTCGATGCTAATAAAAGCAGAACAACTAACAGACTCTTGAATATTCTCATTTTTGGGCTCCTTAATGATTAAAAACTTGTTGCAATATAATCGCTGGTAAAATTACTTGCTATGGCGCAGCTAACTTGAGCGAATGATTTTGACGACGATCACATAATATAAATCAATAACTGCAATGCATAAGTTGGAAATAACTTTTATTAAATTTTGGTAAGTAACCTTACGTAAAATATTTCTTTGAATAGCCACTCCGCGGCGGCGGATTTAGCTCATGGATGATAAACCAAATAAATATCGGCTTTAGCAACAAGAAACAGCCCATTTTGGTTAAAGCTCTGAGTTTGGTATTCAATCCATTCCACGACCTGAATCCGACGTGGCGTAACCGGTTACAATCTTTTTAGACCAGACTCAACTATTTAACTAAAAATATAAAATTTTAGTCAACTACTTTTCGCGGAATATTCATAGGCAAACGGGTTAAAGTTTCATAATTAACTTGGGAGCTTAGCTCACTAAAAGAAGCGACCGAAATTTCAAGATCATCCTGACGACCAATCATTACTACCTCGTCACCTTTTTGCACATTATCAATTCCGGTTACATCAATAGTCATTAGGCTCATATTAACAATTCCTATTACGCTCACTCTCTGCCCGTGAATTAAAACTCGCCCTACATTACTCAAACTTCTGGAAAAACCGTGTGAGTAACCGACAGGTACAGTTGCAATCTTTTTATCGGATTGTGCAAGGTATGTAGTGCCGTATCCGATAAATTCGCCGGTTTTTATTTCTTTAACATTCATTACTTTCGACTTCCAAGAAAGAACCCTCTGGAGAGGTTCATTCGGCTCGCTGTTTTTATGTATGTATTGAATAAAAGTTTCCCTTGTAGGCCAGTACCCATATTGCAAAATTCCAATGCGAACCATATCCATTTGAGTTTTTGGATATGTAATTGAAGCCGCTGAACATGCAGTGTGGTACAACTTTGGTTTTATCCCTTCAGCCTCAATTGATTTTTTTTGACGATGAAATTTTTTTATCTGGCTTTGAACTCTTACATAATTTGCAATGCTTTCCGCTCCGGCATAATGAGTACATACACCTTCAAAAGAAATAAACTCTTTATTTTGTTTTATAATTTTAACAGCATTTTTTAAAGTTAGTGATTCAAAACCAGTTCTGTTCATTCCTGTTTCTAATTCAACATGAACTTTAGCTTTTTTATTTATTTTTTTTGCTGCAAGAAGTGCGGCTTGCAGTCTGTCAATATCAAAAACATAAAACTCAATTTCATTTTCAATTGCCCATTTCAATTCTTCATTATCAATATATCCCATAATCATTAATTGAGTAGATGCTTTACAAATATTCTTAACCCGCAGGGCTTCATCGGCACTGAATACTGAAAAATGTTTGACCCCGACGTCCTCTGCAAGCGGCACAAATATTTCAATTCCGTGACCGTATGCGTTTCCTTTTACGACAGACGAAAATTTTACACCATCATAGAGGAATTGTTTTATAAAACTAATATTTTGTTTTAGGGCAGATTTACTTATTTCTATAACTGATGTTTGAAACATATTTTTAAGCCAATACTTTTTTGATGATTGAATAAAACATTTTTACGCCCGTTACAATTATTTCATCGGGAAAATCGTAATCGGGGTTATGCAACTGTGGAAGATTTTCCCCAGCACCGATACCAAAAAATGCGCCTCTATATTTTTGTGTAAAATATCCAAAATCTTCCGACCATCTAAACGGTTCATTTATTTTATTTATAACAAAATTATTCTCTTTTGCGCTTGCACTGATTATATCCACACATTCTTTACTGTTTACCGTTGCCGGAAATTGCTCAACCCATTCAATCTCAAACTTTAATTTATGTTTTACAGCTGCTTTATTTATCAATTCTTCGGCACAATTAGTAAGCGTAAGCATGTCTTCGTTTTTGTATGTCCGAACAGTTGCCATTAGCTCAGCATAACCGGGGGTAGTGCCAAAGGCGCGTTCGCCTATTTTTGAGTGGATAATAGTGACGAGCGAAAAATCTTTTAAAGATTTATTTTTGGGAATATCCAATAATCCATAAATCAATTCCGCAACTGCAAGCGTTGGGGTTATCCCTTTTTCCGGTTCTGCAGCGTGCGACGTTTTCCCTGTTAGTCTAATAATTAAACCTTTCGAAGCCGAAGCGAACTCATTATATTTTATAACAATTTGGTGTTTTGCAAAACCGGGTAGATTATGAAGCGCAAAAACATAATCAGGGTTTAATTCTGTAAACTTTGAATCATTCAAAATTAATTTGGCACCTTCACCGGTTTCCTCCGCAGGCTGAAAGAGGAGTACAACCTTTCCTTTCGTTAGCTTTTCTTCAGAAAGCTGGCGGAACAAACCCGAAACAATTGCCATATGTCCATCGTGCCCGCATTTGTGCGAAACATTTGCAAAAACCGATTTATATTCAAACCCATTTTCTTCAGAAATCGGTAGTGCATCCAGGTCGCAGCGAATTAAAATAGTTTTACCTTTTTCTTTCCCTTCAAAAATAACTGCAACGCCATTACCGCCAAGCTGCGTTAATATTTTATCTGCGTCAAAAGTATTTGCAAAACGTACAATTTTTTTTGCAGTTTCAATTTCTTTCCCGGAAAGCTCCGGGCATTTGTGAAGCAACCTGCGGAAATTAATAAGTTCGTTTGCACTATTTTCTAATTTCATTTTTGTTTTCCAACATCTTATATCTTTCGGAAGGATAAATATAAGAAAGTAAAATTAATATAATTCCGGATGCCGTAATTCCAAATATATTTGGGTCTAAGCCAAATGGAAGTTTTACCGATGTAATAATTAAAACAATTGTTGTGCTGCCGCCAATTAACATTGCCCAAAATGCTGCTATTGCGCTGCTCCGTTTCCAATAAAAAGCACCGATGATTGGGGCAAACAAACCGGACACCATAAAAGCATAAGAATATAACATTAACTCTAAAACATTTTGCATTTTAGATGCAAGAAGTAATGCAAAAATGCCGAGTATTAAAGTCATAATTTGTGATACACGTAAAAACTTTTTATGGTTATTACTGATATTAAAAAATCGGTCAAGTATGTCGGTTACAAAATTTCCCGAAGCAGCCATCAAACAGCTGTCGGCGGTAGACATAATTGCGGAAAAGTAGGCTGACATCATCAAACCCATTAAACCCACAGGTAAAATAGTACGCAGCAAAAGAGGCAAACCCATTTCAGGGTCGAGTTGATGAATTGCATCGTAACCGAGATAAGCAAACATTCCCTGGTCGGCAGCCACACGGGCAAATAAACCAAGTGTAACTCCCATAAAAGCCATAGTTGGATATTCAAAAACGCCTGCAATATACCATGCTTTTTTTGCGGTTTTTTCATCCCGACAAGAATAAATGCGCTGGTACAAAGTCATCCCGACAAACCAAATTGGGATTATTGTAACGCTCCATTTTAGAAGTTCGCGCCAGGATACATTTGTAAGTGAAAGCATTTCGCTGTTTACCGATGCGATAATTTTTTCATAACCGCCAACAGCAAAGTAACCCATTGGCAGACCGATAAATATTAAACCCGCCATTAAAATAATCCATTGAATGGTGTCGGTATATATTACGGCTTTCATCCCGCCGAGAAAAGTATAACCCACTACAATTACGCCCATAATTAAAAGTGCAGTATTCATATCGAGGCTTACGAAGGAGGCAGATGCGAGTTTTGCCCCGGCAAGAATTTGTGATGCGGTAAAACCGATGTAGCCAATGCCTGAAATAATTCCGGCTAAAAGCGCGACATCTTTGTTGTAAATATTTTGGAAGATTTGAGGAAAGGTATAAAGACTTTTGAAGTTTTCTAATTTACTTACTTTAGGAATAAGAAATACGGCACTCAGCCAGGCACCTATCAGCCCGGTGAACAACATCCAGCTACCGGATAAACCCATGACAAATCCGAGCCCACCGAGACCAATCGAAAATCCGCCGCCGACATCTGTTGCAACAACCGATAAGCCAATGTGTAAACTGCCCATCTTTCTGCCGGCTACAAAATAATCATCGGCGTTTTTATTTTTCCTCAAAAAATAAATTCCAATGCCAAGAAGAACGAACATATAAAGAACAAAAATTGAAAGATCTATCAAATGCATATATTAAACTGTTTTTATTATAAAAATATTGCAATTAATGAACAGACCACAGACCCCTCCACACAGCCTGGAAACCAATTATGTATTTTGCAATTAGTTAATAAAGACGAGAAATAAGAGGGAGCAAAAAGCCGGTTCCAAATTATTTTAATACGAAAATAAAATAAAATGACGACTTACTCAAATAATTATACTTTTTTGCAGGTAAACATTGAGAATGCTGAGGTGATTTATTCAGAGGATTATGCGAAAAAAATCTTGTGTAAATTCAATTAAGCAGAGATAAGTCTAAACCCCGTAACTGAATATTTACAATCTTAACCGTTATCTATTAAAAGATAGATAAAAAAATTGAGCCGCCCGGTTTAGAGCGGCTCAACACTATAAACAACTTATTTCATTAAAATCATTTTTTTAACTTCGATGAAATTTTTATTGCCATCTATTGGGTTTGCCTGAATAGAGTAGAAATACAATCCGCTGGAAAGATTTGATGCGTTAAATTGCACTTCATAATTACCTGCGGAAATAACTTCATTCCTTAGCAGACTAACTTCCTGACCTAAAATATTATAAACCGTAATCATAACTTTCGAATCGAAAGGCAGCGAATAAGTTATAGTTGTAACCGGGTTAAATGGATTAGGATAGTTTTGAGATAGACTGAATATATCGGGTACACTATTCTTTTTTGTTTCATCAACTCCGGTTATGGTGTTAATTTTAAATGCACCTCTCTGCGAAACAATCGAACTACTCCCATCAGATTTGATAGCACGAACAGCCCAATAATAGGTTGTGCCGTTGTTAAGATTATCCAACTGATACGTCATTGAATTTATATTACCTACCGTGACTGCATTGGACATATCGGACGAAGCAGAGTAGCTCAATTCGTAATGTTGAGATGTAGCGGCAGTTGGTAAATACCAGAATAACTCAGGTGAGGAAGTACCGACAGTTACATTATTCGTTGGACTACCCGGAATCGGCTGCACCGGAGCAGCGCCTGCTACCATAGTAAACAGAACCGGAATTGACCAATCGGATTTTGCAGCACCAAGAACTGACCTTACTCTCCAAGCATATTGCACTCCACCGGAAAGTGAAACCGGCATTGTATACGATAGCACCGCTGATGTTGCAAAGACATTATCAGCTGGCCATGCCGGGTCGCTTGCAGGAACACATTGTAATTCGTATGTCAGCCCTGCATAGGAAGTATGAAGATACCAGCTTAACGTAACCGGGTTGGAGTAGATGGTGTGGTTACCGCTAGGCCACGATGCTGTTGGTATAGCTGGACTCTGAGCGGTGCTTGCCTTAATTGTAAACAATGCAGGAGTTGACCAGTTTGATTTTTCTATACCGAGAACTGATCTTACTCTCCAAGCATATTGAACGCCGCCAGAAAGTGCGTTAGGCACCGTATACGAAAGTACGGCTGAAGTTGCAAAGACATTATCAGCAGGCCAAGCCGGGTCGCTTGCCGGTACGCATTGTATTTCATAACTAAGCCCAACCATTGAAGTTCCCAAATACCAGCTTAGCTTTGGCGTGTTTGAGTAGAGAGTCGGGTTATTAACAGGCCATGAAGCAATTGGTACAACCGGCGCTCCGGCTGCGTTTGCAACCATTGTGAACAATGCAGGCACTGACCAATTAGATTTCGTCAAACCATCAGTTGACCGCACACGCCATGCGTATTTAACACCTCCAATTAATGCTGAGTTTAAAGTAAGAGACATAGTGGGCGCAGGGGAAAAAACATTATCAGCGGGCCAAGCAGGGTCGCTTGCTGGTACACATTGAACTTCATAACTTAACCCGACAGCATTAGTGCCCAAATACCAATTCAAAGTTGGAGGATTAGTGTACATTGTTGGATTATTTACAGGCCATGATGCAATTGGTGTAACCGGACCGCCGGATGTGTTTGCTGCCATCGTAAACAATTCAGGTATAGACCAATTAGATTTTGTTAAACCATTTGTAGACCTTACCCTCCACGCATATTGTACTCCGCCGCTCAGATTTGAATTTAAGGCATAGGACAGAGTTGGAGATGGGAAAAAAACATTATCATTGGGCCATACCGGATCGCTTGAAGGTACACATTGTACTTCATAAGTTAATCCTATGGCTGAAGTTCCAAGATACCAATTTAATGTTGGGGGATTAATATACAATGTTGCATTGTCTACAGGCCATGAAGCAATTGGTACAACAGGTCCCGCGGATGCGCTTGCAACCATTGTAAACAACTCCGGAGTTGACCATTCGGATACTTCCAAACCATTGGTAGACCTTACCCTCCACGCATATTTAACACCGCCTATTAAACCATTAGGCAAGGTAAAACTCATTGAAGCAGATAAAAAATACACATTATCTGCAGGCCACGCCGGGTCGCTTGCAGGTACGCATTGTATTTGATAGGTTAAACCGGTTGCAGAAACACCCATATACCAATTTAGTGTTGGCGGATTAGTGTACATAGTTGCATTGTTTACTGGCCATGAGGCGATAGGAATTGGACCGCCTATAGTGACACTTTTGTATTCATATGCACCCATATCAACTGTGGCATCAAGTATTCTGCTGTTACCGTCTAAATCAAAAGCTGTGTTCATCCAGCCGGCATTTAACCCAACATTTAATAGTGCCGATGCAGGTGTCAAATGGTAATCAAATAATCCTTCGTTTACAAAACCGGGTACTGCATCAGTGTTTCCGGCGCCGGGGTAAAGGGGCGTTGTACAGCTATAGGTGACGCTATTTCCATGACCTGCGTCTATGATATAATTAGCACTGCCGCTGTTGGAATAAATAATGGAGTTTTCAACTATACCATTGTTCCATAGTCTAATTCCGGCTCCATCTGTTGCGGTGTTATTTGTAATGGTACAATTTTGAACTGTTCCACCGCTCCAAATATTTATACCGCCGCCGTGAGGTGTAGCAGTATTACCGGTAATTAAACAACCGCGAACCGTTCCGTTAAAGCAGCGGACACCGCCGCCCCAATCGGCTGTATTATTTCTGATGATACAATTAAGAACCAAACCGGAATTATTAAGTGCAACTCCACCTCCATCGCGGGAATAATTGTTCTCTATAATACAATTCTGAACGGTTCCATTGTCACAGCGAACGCCGCCGCCATATCCACCCGGATTGCTGCCATTTTTTATAGTAAATCCATCAACTACTGCCCCAACATTGGTCATAAACATACAAACAACGGAGCCGCCTCCGTCAATTGTTGTAACGGAAGCGCCATTTTGGCTGCGGAGTGTTACACTTTTAGAAATAGAAATTGGTGTAGTTAATGAATAAGTGCCATCAGTTACAAGTATCAGATCACCATTTGATGCTGCGTTAACGGCAGTTTGAATATCACCACCAGACGAAACATAAAGGGTATCTGCAAATGTAATAGATGAAAAGAAAACACATGATAAAAGCATCACGAATAAACAAGTAACTTGTTTAAGTTTCATAATATTTTTCCTTCTATTATTGACTTTGTCATAAGTCAGTAATAGTGCCAAATAAAAAGGTTTCGATTTTGAGATTATTTCAAATAATATCTAATAATAGGGGATGATAATTGTGCCTTACAATGAGAATAGTAAAAAAATGAGACACAAAGTTTACTCTGTTGATAAACCAGATTAAAAAGTAAATGCGATAAGTTGATATGTTTTGTAAATTTAAAGACACTTAACCATCATTAGAATTATTTTAATAGGTAACCAAAAACATTTTAATGCCTTTCAAATTTTATGTTTTTAAAATATAATGAAACAGATTTAACCTCTCCTTTTTTTGCAAGAACATCCATTTTTTTAAGACAAGGAGCCATTGTTTTAAAAAAGAACAGCATTTAAGATAATTTCACGGGTAACAATTTTATCACGGCTAAAAACTAAAACTTAATAACAATTTTTTTGATAAATCAGCTTAAAATAAAAAAACAAAAAAAGTTTACAGTAATTTAATTTGGATTAAAGCCTGCCCTTCCTTAATTTTTGACGATTTTTATAAAACATTTCGAAACATTCAGCGAGTAGACATGCTCTCTTTTTTTGATACATGGCTTCCTTTCATCTACCTTTATGCAGGCGGCGGCTTTTTCTTCTTAATCGGCATCATTCTCATCCGAAAAACAAAAGCTATTGACATGAGACTGAAAAGGGATCGTTTTTGGTGGAAAGTATTGATCTTTGGTTTTTTTTACTTTGTTGCTATCCACGCAGTTGTAATTTTAGCAGCTTTATATTTTTGAGGAGAAAATGGAAAAAGTGCACAATATCGGAACTCAATTAGATTGGATAGTCCTTGTTATTTACCTGTTGGCAATGTTGCTTTTCGGATCCTATTTTGCCAAATACAATAAAGATACTAATGATTTTTTCTTCGGCGGCAGAAGATTTGCTTGGTGGATAATTGCAATGTCTATTGTTGCAACCGGAATCAGCAGTCATAGCTTTATAAAGTATTCTGCAATGGGTTTAAAATATGGATTTTCTTCTTCGATGTCCTATATGAATGATTGGTTTTTCGTCCCCTTCTTTTTATTCGGATGGCTCCCTATAATTGTCTATTCAAAAATCAGATCAATCCCCGAATACTTCGAAAAAAGATTCTCTCCATCGGCAAGATTTTTTGTTACTATTTTTCAGCTTCTCTATTTAGTAGGCTACGTTGGTATAGGGTTTTTAACAATGGGTAAAGCTATAATGCCTTTAATGCCCGAAAGTTTTATCATTCTTGGTTTTCAAT
>JAIOIM010000818.1 GCA_019912505.1 Ignavibacteriaceae bacterium | reverse complement strand
ACCTAGTTCTTCATCTCCTCCGGACAATATGCGTCTGCTAAGTTCTTTAAAATTCCACACGGCACCCGGAATAAACAGATCTAAATTTTTATTTCCATTTTCACTTTTGTAACATATCTCGTTTTCGTGAAGAACAATTTTCTGCACTTCCGAGGCAAGAGATTTCGGTACATTTCTAATTTCCAACCCGTAAAGCCCCATCTGAAATACATCTCTGTAAATATTATAACGGGAGCTATACCGTTTAAATACATTGTTATGCGTCAGGTTTACAATTTGAATAACCAGTTTAAACCTCTTCGATGAATGAACGTAACAAAAAACAATTCAACACAATTTTAATTTTTTTTCTGAAAACCAATTTCCCCGGCAATTATCGTCATTTCAACAGAGTAATCATCATTCAAGACAACAATATCAGCATCTTTGCCGGCAGCGAGTATGCCTTTGTGGCTCTCCATATTTATTACTTTCGCGCCGTTTAGCGAAGCCATTCGGAATGCTTCGGTTAATTTTGCGTTAGCAGTTTCCACCATGTTTTTTACGGCGTTGTTTAATGTAAGCGTACTGCCTGCAAGTGTGCCGTCTTCCAGCACGGCTTTTTTATTTTTCATAAAAACTTTTTGATTGGCAAATTCATATTCACCTTCATGCATTCCGCCAGCCCGTATTGAATCAGAAACTAAAACGATACCGTTCGATCCCTTTAGTTTTAATAATAACTCCATTACAGCAGGATGTACATGCAGAGTATCGGCTATTAGTTCAATCTTCAACTCGCTGCGAAGTAATGCCCCGAGTATTACTCCCGGATTGCGATGATGAAACGGACGCATTGCATTAAATATATGTGTAACATGCGCGGCGCCGTTATCGATGGCTACTTCAATATCGGCGTAATCTGCCATAGAGTGCCCGATTGAAAGAACAACGCCGTTATTTGCGGCTGCACGAAGTACTTCTATCGCGCCGGGAAGTTCGGGGGCAATGGTCATAATTTTTATATAACCGCGACCGGCTTCCCACAGTTTATTCCATGATTCTACGGATGGTTTCCACAAATAACTTTCATTCATTGCTCCTTTAAGTTCTTTGTTCAAATAAGGACCTTCCATATGGATTCCCTTAATGTTTGAATTCGGATGAGCATCAATATAATCAGCGATGCGTCTTACATCATTAAGTAACTTTTCCTCCGGTTTTGCGAATAACGAAGCGAGAACAGTTGTTGAACCATTAGCAAGAAAATAATCACTTACAACCTGAATGCTCTCTTCGGCTTCATCTGCAAAACCATAATTATTCCCGCCATGAACTAACAAATCAACAAAACCGGCAGAAATCATTTTACCGCTAACATCTATTACTTTATATTGATCAGGAATTTTTACATCTGCGGCTTTTCCTAATTCATATATTTTTTTGTCCTTAATTATAATAGTGCCATTATTAAGAATCCTAAAAGGAGTGATGATTTTACCGCCGACTAATGCTATACTCAAAGTTTACCTTTCGCGCTTAATTACTTAATTATATTTTTTAACTCGGCTGCCGCTGCCGAAATATTATCTGTGTTAAATATTGATGAACCGGCTACAAAAACATCAGCGCCTGCATCCAAAATCAATTTTGCGTTACTACTTGTAATTCCGCCGTCAACCTCAATTAAAAAACTTCCATTAATTTTTTTTCTGAGTAAAACCGCTTCTTTAATTTTCCTTAATGACGAGTTTATAAATGACTGTCCGCCAAAACCGGGATTAACAGACATTATAAGAAGCAAATCAATTTCTTCGGCAATTTCTTTTATCATCTCCAAAGGTGTTGAAGGATTAATTGAAACACCGGCTTTCACTCCAAGTTCTTTTATCCTGTTTATCGTTCTGTTAAGATGAACAACTGCCTCCTGGTGAACAGTAATATACGATGCACCGGCTTTTGCGAAAGCCTCAAGATGCTTATCGGCATGCTCAATCATTAAATGCACATCAACCGGCAATTTTGAAGCCGACTTTGCCGCTTTAACTACAACAGCGCCGAATGATATATTCGGTACAAAATGTCCATCCATAACATCACAATGAATCCAATCTGCGCCGCCGATTTCTGCTGACCGAATCTGTTGGTGTAGATTTGAAAAATCTGCCGAAAGAATTGAAGGTGCTAAAAGTGCCATATTTATTCTATATTATCTTTCTCGTCGCCTGCGTCGCCTGATTTTGTAACAAACAAATCTATTGCGTCACCGACATTCACTTTGTTTCCCTTGCTGGGGTATTGATCGAGTATAGTGTTGGGCAGCAATGAAAATGAACGCTGGTAATTTATTTTTCCAAGCGTCAGCGAACTGTCAGCTAAAATTTTTTGTGCTTCCACAAGGGACATCCCAATAAGATCGGGAACAACGATAGCCCCTCCGCCCTGCCCGATACTGACGGATACACCAACTACTTCTCCTTTTTTTAAAGGAGTTCCTTCGGCATATTGCTGGTCAAAAATCATATTACGCGGATTGCCCGATGGCAATTCATCAACAAGTCCGAGCTTTAAACCTATCCGTTCCAAAGATAATTTTGCATCTCTAATAGATTTGCCTTTTAATGACGGAACACGAACAACCGGTTCCCCGCCGCTGAGGTAAAGATGCACCCGGCGTCCGACTTTTACAACTTGGTCGGCTTTCGGATTTTGTAGTACAATTGTTCCCTTTGCATATTTTAAATCAAACGTGGTATCACTAATTACCGGATCAAGGTCAGCTTCCAGCAAGCGTTCGAAAGCTGCCTGCTCTGTAAAACCGACTATGTTCGGCACAATTGTTTCGGGGGAACTGACGTAATATGGGAGAATAACATTATCCAACAATAATAGGAATCCCACTATTACCGCAAATAATATTAATATTTTTTTTACGATTGGTTTTTGAAGAATTTTTTTCATCAGCACAAATATATCAATTGATGTAAACTTAAACAATAAAAGAGAGAGGCTTGCAGCCTCTGACTCTATCCGTTTTTCTTAACATAAAGATTATAAAGCCACATAAAAAATGTAGCGGCAACACCTATGCTAATCATTGCCCACCAAACCATTTCAGGTTTACCGGCAGCTTTGGATGACTGGTATAACCAGCCGCCGAACGGATCGCCGACAAAGCGGGCAATTGCAATGGGCAAAAATGCATAGCCCTGGTACAAGCCCTGCTGCCCAGCAGGAGCAATTTCGGAAATGTATTCATAATATCTCGGCGCTTGAATCATTTCGCCAATAGCAAATGCAACGATACCGGCTGCAATGGTCGGTATGCTCGGATAAATCCCGATAATAATCCAGATTAAACTTGA
>JAIOIM010000083.1 GCA_019912505.1 Ignavibacteriaceae bacterium | reverse complement strand
GTTTGAAGAATAATTATTAAAGATTTATTTTGGTTTTTATTTTTAGAATGACAAACTTTAATTTGAACAAAAAAAAGTTATAGTGAACAAAAAATATATTTTTATTTCAGATATACATCTCGGTTTACAGCAAAAAGAAATTGAGAAAGAAAAAGAACGGAAATTAGTAAAACTGCTTAACTTTGCAGCGGAAAATTGCAATGAGTTATTTATAGTAGGCGATCTTTTTGATTATTGGTTTGAGTACCGACGCGTTTACCAGAAAGGATATTTTAGAACCTTAACTGCACTGCAGGATTTAACAGAAGCGGGAGTAAAAGTTAATTATATTATCGGCAATCACGACTTTATGCACCGCAACTTTTTTGAGGATGAGATAGGCGTTGAGTTATTTCACGATGGTATTGAAAGAGAGCTAAACGGTAAAAAATTTTTTATAGCTCATGGCGACGGGCTTGTTGTAAACGATACCGGGTACAACATATTAAAAAAGATAATGCGGAATAAAATGCTTCAAACATTATATTCACTCATTCACCCCGATTTTGGCGTTGCACTTGCAAGCAATACAAGCAAAACCAGCCGCGACTATACCACAAAAAAAGATTACGGCTTGTTTGACGGCTTGTTTGATGCGGCAAAATTAAAAATTGACAATGGCTATGATTTTGTATTGTTCGGTCATCTTCACAAAAGGATATTTGAGCATTATAAAAATGGCGCTTATATTAATCTCGGTTCATGGCTCGATGCGCCCTGCTACGGGATATTTAATGAAAAATTTGAAATAGTAAATTGGAATTAAAATGACAAAAAAGAATCTGAACGATTCCGAATACGATGAGTATTTTAATAACCCCAGCAACCGTAAAAAGAAAAATAACGGCGGCAGCAAAAAAAAAGAAAAAAAGCAGAAAATTTTTATGGATGTTTCTGGCTGCGGCACTTGTAGTTTTTGCGGCAGGTACAATTTTTATTTTCAGCGGTTTACCTTCGTTAGAAGAATTGGAAAACCCGGAACCGCAGCTTGCCAGTAAAGTATTTACCGAAGACGGGGAATTGCTCGGACAGTATTTTATTGAAAATAGAATAGAGACCGACATAGACAGTCTCCCTAAACATCTTATTGAAGCTTTGATAGCCACTGAAGATAGAAAGTTCTACAGTCATTGGGGTGTTGATATTCCTCGGTTTGTTCAGGCAATGGTAAAAAATGTTTTCACTTTTTCACGCGAAGGCGCCAGCACAATAACCCAGCAATTGTCAAAAAATCTTTACAGTCTTAAAGTTCGTAACGAATCTACATTTGATACCGGAGTTAGAAAAATTCGTGAGTGGGTAACCGCAATTCAAATTGAAAAACAATTTACCAAAAAAGAAATTTTAGAGATGTATTTAAATGTTTCTTATTTTGGAAGAAGTGCATACGGCATCGAAACCGCTGCAAGGGTTTACTTTGATAAAAGGGCTGCCGACTTAACGCTGCCCGAATCCGCCGTATTAATTGCATTATTAAAATCTTCGGTAGCTTATGATCCGTTAAGGCGCCCCGAAAATTCGATGCGCCGCAGAAACCTTGTAATGCACAATATGTTGGTTACAGATAAACTTAGCATGCAGAGTTACGAGGAGTTAAAAAAAACGCCCATCGAACTTGCTACTGAAAAAATTGGGAAAACTCAATCCGATGCGCCTCACTTTATGGAATATGTAAGGCAGCAGTTAACAGCCCTATCGGAAAAATATGGTTACGATTTATACCGCGAAGGCTTAAACATTTATACTACTCTCGATTACAGGATGCAAAAAATTGCAAATAAAGCCGCCTTTGATCATATAAAAGAATATCAGGAACTATTTAACAAAAATTGGAATTGGGACAGGCATCAGAGCCTGTTAATCAGTTTTGTCGATAGGGCAATAAAAAATTCCTTTCAGTACAAAACAGCCGTTTCGCAAGATGAAAAAGCTTCTGTGTATAATAGGTTAAAGTACAACACTCAATTTATCGATTCGGTAAAAAAAATCGAAAGCACAGTTGAAGTTGGTTTTGTGGTTATCGATCCTACAAACGGGCATATTAAAGCAATGGTTGGCGGCGCTAATCAAGATTTTGGCAGAGGCTTAAACCATGTAACCGGCATAAAACGTCAACCCGGTTCTTCATTTAAACCATTTGTTTACGCAACAGCAATTGATAACGGTTATTATCCCGCATATACTTTGCTTGACCAAAAATTTAATTATAATGGCTGGTCGCCCGATAACGCTGGTAATGAATATGGCGGATTTATGACGCTTCGCCGGGCGTTAGCTAATTCGGTAAATGTTATTGCGGGCAGGATGACGATTAGTGAAATTGCTCCTCCATCGCAAGTGGTAAAATATGCACATAGAATGGGTATTAAATCAGAACTGGAAGCTTACCCTTCTATTGCACTTGGAACAAGCTCTGTTTCACCTCTTGAAATGACCTCTGCATTCGGCACCTTAGCTTATAATGGAGTTCATGTTGAACCGATTTCTGTTATACGTATAGAAGATAAAAATGGAATTTTAATTGCTGAGTTTATGCCTGAATATACCGAAGCTATTTCTCAGCAGACAGCTACTATCATGCAGGATATGATGTCGGATGTAGTTAACTACGGAACGGGCAGCGGTGTCAGGCGCTTTTTCCATCGTCCGGCTGCGGGTAAAACCGGAACAACTCAAAATTTTTCCGATGCCTGGTTTGTAGGTTATACTCCTCAATTGGCAGCCGGCGTTTGGGTTGGGTTTGATGATCATCGGGTTAAATTTACAAACTGGTATGGGCAGGGTGCAAAAGCAGCGCTGCCTATCTGGGCTAAATTTATGGAACAGGTTTACCAAAAAATTGATATGCCTTTAAAATATTTTGAACTTGCCGATGGAGTGAAGTCGGTAACATTTTGCAAAGAAACTATGGATCTTGGTGACCCGCGCGTTGCCACGGAATTTTGTCCAAACACTGTTACAGATATAGTTAACGTAAAACATATTCCTCCAAAGTGCGAGTTGCATACCGGGCGCGGAACAATAGTACCTGAAGACAAAAGAGGGGACAGCGGCTGGTAGTGAAGTTTGCACGATTTTTTAAAACATCACTTATTTAAATTGTAGATTTATCGGGGTGTTGCTATATTTGCCCCGCTTAAAATTTTTGTTGATGCCCGGATGGCGGAATTGGTATACGCGCTAGTTTCAGAAGCTAGTGAGAGCAATCTCTTAGGGGTTCGAGTCCCCTTTCGGGCACAAATACCCTCAATCTTTAAAGAGTTTGAGGGTTTTTTTTTATTAGATTTGCAAAAATCAAAAATGAGGCTTAATTCAATGAACACAATTGTTAATAAGGGTGAAGTCTATAACTTCTTTAATAAATTGAGCGAAAGACTATCTAAAGAAAATGCTCTTTCGGATGTTCTTGCTTCTCTATTAAATAGCTCATGCGAGTTTAGGAAATTATTCTATAAGTTTTTAAATTCAGGGAGCGAATCTCAATTGATACATGGTCAATTTCGGGAAGCAGAACGAGAAGTTCCATTTGAATTCGGACGACCGGATATGATAATCAACCAACATGATGGAAAGCGAATCCTTATAGAAATAAAAAGATATGATACAGATCATAACTATCCGAAAGTTTAAGAAATAAGAAAAGCTCCTTATCTTTGAAGTTCGAAAAAACAAACAAGGATAATCAATGGAGCTTTTCAAGAGGAACAAAAATAATAATAAACCTTTAGTACGTCAAATACTAGATTT
>JAIOIM010000817.1 GCA_019912505.1 Ignavibacteriaceae bacterium | reverse complement strand
AAGAATCTGCATCTAATATTTCATTATAAGTTTCCAAAGCTTTATCATAATTTTTAGCACAAACATTTAAATCAGCATACTCAATTTTAACCAATGAGCTTGGATCAGCGTAAGTCATATATTCATCAAATTTTCCTACTGCGCCCTGGCAATCGCCTTGTGCGGCAAGCTGCCGTCCTTCATCAACCAGGCGCATAATTCTTTCCTGCTCTGCCCTCATTTTGGCAAACTCTAAATCAGACTCAAATTTAACAATAACATTCTCATCAGTATAAAAAGATTTTAGCTGGGTAAGGTATTCTTCCGCTTCATCAAATTCCCTTTTAACAGTTTTGAGTGTTATGGCGGACATTAAGGCATCAACATTTTGCGGCTCTTGTGATAGAATATCCTTGAGATATTCCGCAGATAAATCAGTATCATGCAAAGTCCAAACTCCCAATTGAGCCCGTAAAAGTTTGTATTTGTTATTTGATGAATTTCTTTTTAATAGCTCATCTGTTACTTCCATAGCCCGGGTAAACTCTCGGTTTGCCGATAAGGCGAGGGCATAGGAATAAGTAGATGCTGTATCTTGCGGCATGATTGCTAAATATTTCTCATATTTCTCTATAGCGTCATCGTAAAACTGTAATTTTGCATAGTAATAAGCTAATTCGCGCAAGGCTTCTGTATTATTGGGATTACTAACTAATTCAGTTTTATATTCCTCAATTCGTGCTTCATAAATACTGTCTCTAATTGCGGAAACATGTGTAAAATATTCATATGATTTTTCAGCATTTGTAGAATCATTTTTATTTAAATAAGTTACTTGCTGAAAAGCTTCTTCGAGACGATTTACCTTCAATAATTCATCCACCAGCTTATAACGAGTAAAATAGTCCGTTGGATTGTTGCGAATGGTGCGGAAATAAGTATCTACAAGATACTCATGCGCTTTTTTTCTGCTTTCTATCTGCCCGGTAGCCCTATTATAACGGGCTGTTGTGTCGTTAATAGTATAGACATAACCTTTACCGAGTGCCTGATCCAAACCATCCATAGCTTCTTTAAAATATGGGCGCAGCGCAAGAGCGTTTTCAAATGCTTCAATTGCAATTTTAATTTTGCCAAGCCACATAGTAAAATAACCATAACGCGACCATAAGCGATGGTCATTTGGAAATCTTTCGCAGTAGCGTTTTAATATTGGTTCGCCTTTTTGAATGTGACCATTCTTTGCAAGTATCTCAGTGTAGCGAATAATTTCATCAGAGGATGCGTCATCGCGGAGTAAATATTGATCATACCAGTCTTCTGCAAGCTGCCATTCGCCTAAATTTTTGTAGCTTTTTCCTATCTCAAGATAGTTTACAGCAACGCTAGGGTCTATTGCAATTTCCCGTTTATGCCCTTCTATTTTATTGTAGAGCAATGAATACCAGGCTTTTGTAGTGCGGCTTAAATTTTCGTTTATTTCTTTATCATTACTTTTTATTTTTCGGGCAGAACGGAAATCGTAAACTGCTTGTTCGTACTCTCCCCGTTTTTCAAAGCAAAGTCCTCGCAGGTTGTAACCACTTGCTTCCTGCGGATTCGCAGATATATAGCGGTTCAACAAATCTATTGCTTCCCCATATCTGCCGCTTTGCATTTTTGATATGCCTTCGCTTTTTATTGCGGCAGAATTATTTTGACCAACGGCGGTGAAATAAAAGCAAAAAATAAAAGAAAATGATATCCTGATAATGTTTTTCATTTTAGCCCGATTCTAACTGAATCCATATTTATCTTCGTGCAGTTTATCTTCCACGGCTATCTGTTGAAAAACATCATCGGCATTCTGAATTGAATCGTCAACCTTTATATTAAACAAAGAAATGTAAGGCATCACTTTATTTAAGAAATCAGCATCGGGCTGTGGTAAATTGCTTTTTACTTTGGAAACCAGGGTGTTAATAACTCTCTGGTCGTCTTTGGTCATCAAAACCATTACCTTATTATTAACAGTACAAATCTTATCTTTTTTATCGGTTGATAACCTTATGGCATTTTGAAGTTGATTAGATGTTAGCAGTCCTTTTTTCTCAGCCTGCTCGTCAAGCCGAAACGAAACTAATGTAAAAACCTGACCCGTGCTTTTATAAAGCGCTATCTGATTGTTAAGAATTAAAATAAAATCATTCAAAC
>JAIOIM010000816.1 GCA_019912505.1 Ignavibacteriaceae bacterium | reverse complement strand
CTAGTTTTATTATGCTGTATCCGTTCAGTTCGTTATAATAAACATAAGAAGCGAATACGCCCTTTATCTTATCCATCACCGGAATAATTTGTTAATGTTATGCGAATATAATAAAACACTGTTAAAAAAAGCAGAAATGTCTTTGTACTTCGACCATTACCGCATCGCATTCGACAAAGATGACGTTTTGGAAATTATAAAATTGAAAAATTGAAAAGTTTTCAAATATTTTTTTGGCATCTAACTTGACTCAATAACAACAAAGAACATTGTAGTAATAAGATATAAAGGTATAATAAAATGAAAACAAGAATAATATTAATTGCAACTCTATTATTGTTTGCTGTAATTTCTATACTTCCGCAAAACGGAAGAGCCCGCCAAATGGGTGAAAGATGGGATAAGGATGAAGTGGTAAAAGTTACGGGTACGTTAAAAAGTGTCAGTCACCCAGTAGCAATAGTAAACGGAAACGATGGGAAAGAATATGAATTACGAATGGGTCCCGTTTGGTTTTGGAAAAACAACGACTACAAATTGCAGCCCGGAGAAAAAATAGAAATTTCCGGTGAAATTGAGAATGACAACGGTAAATATTATCTTTACCCATACGTGATTAATCAAAACGGAAAAGAAATAAAATTAGCCGATGAAGATGGAGTCCCTGTATGGTCGAGAGGCGGCAGAGGAAACAGCCGCAACTATGATAACCGAGGTTATGGGCGTGGAGGCAACCGCGGTGGACGCTGCCGCTGGTAGAAGGTTTTACACTTAATTAGTTCATTACTAAACCTCCGGTTTATTTCCGGAGGTTTTTATTTTTAAATTGGAGTTGTGATGAAAACACTTTTAATTATTTTAAGTTCACTTCTTTTTGTTGCATTTATTTCATGCAGCGATAAAGATGCGGACAAAAAACCAACAGATAAACAGGTTGCCGAACTTCGCACAGCAGCAGGCGACTTTATGGGAAAATTAAAATCAGTTCTTGTAAGCGAGATGCAAAATAACGGCGTAGTAAAAGCGGTTAGTGTTTGCTCCGATACTGCACTCATTCTTACCGAACAAATGGGAAAATCAAAAAATCTTTCTATTAAAAGAGTAAGTAAAAAAAATAGAAACCCCAAGAATGTACCCGATGCTTTTGAACAATCGGTTCTTGAAAAATTTCAATCATTAAAAATGATTGATAAAAAAACAGAATACGCAGAAATTACACGGTTAAATGGAAACGATGTTATAAGGTATATGAAACCTATAATTATGCAGGACGAATGTATCACATGCCATGGGGATAATGAATATATTCCTGATGCGGTTAGTGAAATTTTAAATGAGCGATATCCGAACGACAAGGCTCGCGGTTATTCCTCCGGGGAATTAAGAGGTGCAGTGTCAATTATAAAAGTGATTAACAACTAAAAGTAAAATTATTATGAATACTATAAAACTAAATAAAGTGCCCGAAGTATCATCTATACAGGATATGCTTCTTCAATCATCCCGTAAATACGGAGAAAAACTTGCCCTGGAAGACCTTGCCGCAACACCAATTCCTAAAGTAACATACAATCAATTGCTGCAGTATGTGCTGCGCTTCGGCTGTGCGTTAAAAAAAATGGGAATAAAAGAAAGAACACACATTGCAGTAATAAGCGAAAACCGCGTGCAGTGGGGAATATCATATTTAACGGCAATGTGTTTTAATTACGTTATTGTTCCGATAGATAAAAACCTAAACGTGAATGAAATAATGAATATCATTCACGAGTCCGATGCAGAGGTTATTATCTTCAGCGATTCTTTTAACTCTATGATACGCGAACGGCATGATGTTTTTAAGAAATTAAAAACTTTTATCAGCATGGATTTACCATCTGAAAAAGAAGGTTTTCTTTCGATGATAAGTATGCTTGCCGGGAATAAACCTTGCGGGCAGGATGAACTGCCGAAAATAAACCCCGAAGATATGGCTGAAATTATTTTTACATCCGGCTCGCTCGGGCGTGCAAAAGGTGTAATGTTAAGTCAAAAAAATCTTGCTGCAAACCTTGTAAGTATGGTAAGTATGATGTTCATCTACCCGGAAGATAGATTTTTATCAGTGCTTCCAATTCATCACACCTACGAATGCACATGCGGATTTTTGTGTCCCCTTTACAGCGGCGCTTCTGCACATTATGCCCGTTCGCTGAAAACAGTTGTTGAAGATCTTCAAAAAGTAAAAGCAACAATGCTGCTTGCCGTACCGCTTTTATACGACAAGATGTTCAAGCGTATTTCCAAAACAATACAAGATGACAAAGTAAAATCAAAGATCGTCCCCCCGATGGTTGCAGTTACCGGATTGTTTGAGAAAGTCGGCTGGAAGGGAATAAAGAAAAAAATATTCAAAGAACTTCACGAAAGATTCGGCGGACATATACGTGTGTTTATAGCAGGCGGCGCCGCACCCGACCCTAAAGTTGCAAAAGGTTTACGCGAATTTGGTTTTGCATTTATACAGGGTTATGGTTTAACAGAAACAGCGCCGATTCTTGCATTAAACCAGATTGACAATTTTAAAGATGACGCAGCAGGTCTGCCGCTTCCGCGTGTTGAATTAAAAATAAATAAACCCGATGGCGATGGTGTTGGCGAAGTTTACGCAAAGGCGCCCAATGTGATGATAGGATATTACAAAAATGAAAAACTAACCGCCGAGTCGTTTGATGACGGCTGGTTTAGAACCGGCGACCTTGGCTATTTTGATAAAGATGGTTTTCTGCATATAAGCGGACGCAAGAAAAATGTAATTATTGCAAAGAACGGAAAAAATGTTTTCCCTGAAGAAGTTGAAGATATATTGAACCGAAGTCCGTATATTCTCGAATCGCTTGTTTACGGCGAGCAAGACCCGAAGCATGATGAAATAATAGCCGTACAGCTTGTTATCGATGCAGAAGCGTTCATCGAATATTCTGGGAAAAATAATGTTCAGATAACAGATGAACTTATTAAAAAAACTATCGACTCTGTTATAAAAGATTCAAACAAAGAGTTGTCATCTTACAAACAGATAAAGAAGTATTATATACGCGAACACGAGTTTGAAAAAACAACAACGCAAAAAATAAAACGATACCTTGTAAACAAAGACAGCGAAGTTGTGGGAGACTAACCGGCGGAGGATGTTTTAAGTATATTTAAAGATAAATGAATCGCCGGATTTATAACTCGCGATTCATTTATTTCGATTTCTTCATTTTTTTGGGTTATATCTTTTTGCCTGAATATTTTAATCTTGGGACGGTTTAATTTCTAAAATTTGTGAGTAAGTTTTGGTATTTTAAAAATGACTTTTAGAAAATGATTGAGTAAAAA
>JAIOIM010000815.1 GCA_019912505.1 Ignavibacteriaceae bacterium | reverse complement strand
ATGTTTTGAAGTATGACTTTTAAATGTGGATTGATAGGTATGATTCTTTCTTTACGACTTTTTGTTGTAAAGCTGCCGCTGCATTTTGTTTTAATTATATTTTGTTTGAAGTCTATCCAATCCCATTTACAGTTTACTATTTCGCCCAAGCGCATACCAGTATAAAAAGCAAAGGTAAAAAGGTCTTTGAGTGTTTGGTTTGTAGTATAGTTTAATATAGTATTGAATTCTTCTTTTGTGATAAACAAAGGCAATGACTTTTGGACTTTTGGTGTCTTAATTTTCTTGAAGGGATTTTCATTCAGATAGTCCCACGTAACTGCCTTAGAGAATGCTGCTTTAAGAGTACGGTAATAAAGCGCTGCGCTGCTTGCAGAGCGGCTTGCAGTATGTGTGATGAAAGCGTCTATTTGTTTTACGGTGATACTGTGTAAGGGTAAATCAGTGCCGTAAGATAGCAGAAAGTTAAATGCCGGAATTATTGATCGTTTGCAGTAGGATGCTGAATTTATTTGACTTTTGTAAGTGAGATATTCTTTAAAGAATACTGAAAGGGATATAGGATCAAATGTAGGTTTTGCTACGATATTTTCAGGCCGAAAAGAAATAAGAAATTTCTGCGCTTTCTTGATGTCGGCTGTATGTGTTGATTTGGTTTTACGTTTTCCATCAACGAAAAAAACGATTTGATAAAAAGGCGACTTGCCGTTCTTTGTTAAATACATAGTGATAACTCCTTAATATTAGTGTATGGACTATGTATGGAGTTACCATAAAAACTCAATATTTGGCGTGAATTGTGAAGAATCCTTATGACTCATAATCAGAGGGTCGGTGGTTCAAGTCCATCTGGGCCCACGGAAAGTGCGACACTTAAAAAATGTCGCACTTTTTTTTTGCCCAACTTTTCCAAAATAGCCTCTTGACTCAAAATAACCCCTGTTTTAGTATCGTTTTTAATCAAAACTATGTCAAGAAGCAGTATTAATTCTCCTGACTTCTGCCAATTCGTACGACAAAATTTTGAGTTTTTTGTTTTCTTGTTTTTTGTTGTGCGATTTAAAAAAAACGCTTTTTTCACCACCATTCTTTTCGGAATGAGGTTAATCAAATTAGAATTGCTTCGTATGACAAATTCAAAGAAAAATTCTCATAATGAGCAATTTTCTAAACTTTTTTTTTACTTTCGAAAAAGTGGCAGAAGTCAGGGATAAACTACTGGCATTACGCAAATTATTATCGAATCCTAAGCTCATCAGGATACTCTGGTTGGAAACATTGGTAAAAGACCATAGACTTGTTAAGGAATTTACAAACGATCTTGAGGACGAACTGAGTAAGGTTTTAATGAATGACACTCCTTACCTGATTAAAGATCAGGGGAAGTATTTTACATTAACAGAAATTAAATAAGATGAAGGTCAGACCACTAAAATCTTCAAATTAAATACTTCGCTATACTTCTTTAATTTTTAATAATATCTAATCGACTTTTGAGCAATGCAATAAATTGATTTTTATTATCCTCGTTCAGAAAACTTTCTCTAATTTTATCTAACCAAGCTTGTTGAGCCTTGATCATTTTATTGAAAATATTCTGATGTTGTTTTTTATCAAGTTTTAACGTATTAAAGGCAGCGGTAAAATCTGACTTTTTGATATTTTTCTTTTTCCCATTCAGATTTAGAGCCAACTCTTCTGTATCCGCCGGATTAACAATAGCCGTTGCAACCAAATCATAAGCCGGTGAAAGTACCGTACCCATAACCGGGTGATAGATTAAAGAAAAATTCTTCAAATGCATATCCGCATTGCCCGTTAAAAACGAAAACAAAACCATCTCAAAAAAATTCACTACATCTAATCCCGGGTTAGCAGAATATTTTTTTATAGCCTTTGCTATTTGTTCGTAACTACCCTGGTATTTATTTTCTGTAAGGCGCTCGGTTAACTGACACATATCTTCCATATGAATTTTCCTTTTTTTCTCGCGGTCAATACGTCTGGTTATGTAAGCAAGATTACCAGAATGCAATCTTATCAAACTATGCGGAACCGTTTTTATTTTCACAATGCTTGCTAAATGCATCGTTAAATCTTCTACCTCCGGCAATTGCGGATAATCCAGCGTTGGAGGTTTCAAAATATAACCTCCCCACAGTCCGACAATTGTAAATCTACTTACAGTTTTGTTATCCGTTTCCTTAATAAGATGAAGTGAAAGTTTCGGCTGAACTCCCGTTACCGTTGTTTGAGTCTTTATTATTTCCGTTGCCAGTTCCTCTAATTGACCTTCGGAATATGGTAAAACAGGCGGCTCGGTTTGTCCAAACATTTTCTTGCAGCATGATGCATGAAAATCAATTTCATCTTGGGTCAGAGGCTTATAACAATATAAACAGCGGTTTGTCATTGTTCTTCTTCTTTTACAGGGTGCACACTTACTGCTCCAATGCAATCTTTACAACAGGTTAATAATAATCCCATCCGGTCTCTTGTATTCAGTTTCCAATTCTTTTCTGCTATATCCAGCAGCCAGCCCTCCGGTATTAATCCGTCAAAAAATGGAAACATTACTTTCTCATTAAATGGCATATCTTGTAAAGGCAATGTTTGACTAATTGGTTCCGAAGATTTAGACTGAAGATATCCTTTATCATATACAAAATGATACCCATTCTCGTCCTGAGTAAGCCATCCGGCAGTTTGATCGTGCATCCTTATTTCTGCTGTTCGATTTGCCATTATTTATCTTTTTTTAATGCAACCGGTCCAACTTGATAACCAAACAACTTGAGTACCTGATTAACTTTATCTAAGCGTAAGGTTTCTTTCCCTTGCTCCAATTCTCGAACAAATCGAAGTCCAACGCCTGCTTTCTCTGCCAACTCGGGTTGCGTAAGTTTAACAGCATTTCTTTTTTCTTTTACAAATTTACTTAAAATCATAGTTTATACCTTTTCGGG
>JAIOIM010000814.1 GCA_019912505.1 Ignavibacteriaceae bacterium | reverse complement strand
TTTGTATATAAGTTTTATTGATTTTGATATATTTTTTCCACGGCATTTATTATATAAAATAGGGTTGCAAAGTATAAAATACTCAATTAAAAATTCAATATCCGCCAACCCACCGGAGCTCTTTTTTAGGTTAAATGAATTTGAAAAAGAAACGGTAGTTTGGGGCATCATGTTTTTTCGCATCACAGCAATCTCATTTTTGATAACTGAGTGGTCTTCTTTTTCAATTCTGTTTTTAATGAAAGCAGCAAATTTTTTGAAGTCTTTTTTACTACCTGTTATAAATGATAATTTTGTAAATGCTTGCAATTCCCAAATCCTGGCGCGGTTAGATATATATTTTTTGTACTCTTTTAAATCCCACAATAATTGACTGCTCTTTCCTTCGGGTCTTAAACGGCAATCGACTTCAAATGGTTTTAAATTTTCTTTTAGGTCGTGCAATAATTTATTAAAAGGTTTTTCAAAATTTTCCCCGGGTTCTAATTTATCTGCGACAAAGATTAAATCAATGTCGGAGTTAAAACTCATTTCTCCGGCTCCAAGACTTCCCATGGCAGCTACAAAGAAATTGAACGGAAAATTTTTCTCTTTAGAAAAAGTTTCAGTACAATGTGTTATCTGCAAATAAACAAACTTCTTTAAATATTCCGAAATAAACTCCGGACTAATTAACCCCGCCGTAAATTGTACCGACAAAATAAAAAGTAATTTTTTTGTTTTAACCGGTGAAACGTGTTGAAGTGTTAATTTTTCAAATACTTTTTTTGTAATAAAATAATCTCTCAACTCATCATCTTCGGCAAAAAGATCAACTGCTCTTTGCGAGTATTCACAAATGTTGAGAAAATTATTCAGCAAAAAATTATCGTTTAGTTGTGAATAAATCATCGACGGTATAGGAACGGGTCGGATAAGCCTAACGAAGTTTTGCAAAACAAAATCGGGGTTTTGCGATTTTAATAGGTACTTTTCAATCTTTGATTCAATACGAGAAAAATTACTGAGCGTTTGATTATCGAAAGTTTTTTGTTCAAAAATTCCTTTCCCTTCTCTCAAAAAATCGAGGTTTCGTAATGCCTTAGTTTTATCTAAAAACTTAATTGAAGCAATTATATTTGGCATTTCTTCGCTTCCCGTTTCAATATCCATTATTGATGAAAAAATATTTTTTACAAGCTCTCTATTATTTTCCAAATCGTTTTTAAAATCATCCGAAGAATTATAACCGAGATACGATGATAATTTTTCGAGTTGCTCGCCTTCTGAAGGAATTGTGTGTGTCTGTGCGTCATTCATTAACTGGAGGTAATGTTCAACCTTCCGATAAAAGATGTATGCGGTTTCAAAAATATTGGCTTCTTCGGCGGATAATAATTTAGCTTCAAATAAATTATGAATTGTTGTTAATGAATTTCCTGAGCGTAATAATTTGTTTTTTCCTCCGTTTAACAGCTGCAATGCCTGAATGCTGAATTCTATATCGCGAATGCCGCCGGGCACTAATTTAATGTTATCTTCATTTTTTAATTTCCGTTCAATATTCCATTTCATTTTTTTTATCTGCTCCACAGGCGATGTTGATATGGAGGAAGGATAAATAAAATGAGACAAATAATCGGAAAATTTATAGAAAAGCTTTTTACTCCCCGCAACGAAAGATGCCTTTATTAGCATTTGCCTTTCCCAGTCTTCACCCCTGCTTTCATAATAAGATAAATAAATAGGAAGTGTACCTGCAAGAGGGGAGTTTCTTCCATCTGGTCGAAGTCGGAAATCCACACGGTACAAATATCCGCTACCGGTTACTGCTGTTGCCTGCTCTATAAATAAGTAAGCTGCTTCAACAAGAAGTTCGAAATATTCTTTGTTTTTTATTTTTGTGTTATTATCAAAAAATAAAATTAAATCAATATCCGAACTATAATTCAACTCCTTACCGCCGAGTTTACCAAGTGCCGCAAGACAGTATTCTCTTTTTTTATTTTCAATTTTATATTTCCCTAATATTTCGTTGTAGCACAACGAAAACAACTCCGTTGAAATTGCTGCCGCCAAAAAGGAAAGATTTTCAGTAATTTCTTTTAACCCAGCAGACCCGGTTAAATCACTTAAGCCTATCCTAAGC
>JAIOIM010000813.1 GCA_019912505.1 Ignavibacteriaceae bacterium | reverse complement strand
ATATTAAATTTATACATACTTCCAACAATTCAAAAAATTTGTGAAACTATTTAAAAAGAAGCCTGAAGAATATCTTAATGATGGGGTTGTTGTTTTCTTTGAAACAATTGCCGGTCTTTCAATGTTTTCACTCCGTTTTTTTAAAGGCGTTTTTGTACCGCCTTATGAATTCGGTGAAATAAAAAAACATATGAACGATCTCGGTATAAAAACAATGCCCATCGTTAGTGTAATGGGTGTTATAATCGGTCTTGTACTTTCAATGCAAACGCTACCTGTATTGCGGCGTTTCGGCGCCGAGTCTTTTCTTCCCGCAATGGTTTCACTTTCGGTTATCAGAGAGCTTGGTCCGGTTTTAACGGCATTAATATTTGCCGGACGCGTAAGCTCCGGTATTGGTGCGGAGCTCGGCTCTATGCGGGTAACAGAGCAAATAGACGCAATGGAGGTATCGGCAATAAACCCTTTTAAATATCTTGTAGTAACAAGAATTTTAGCGTGCACACTAATTTTGCCAATATTGACTTTATATGTAAATTTTCTCGCGCTTACCGGTGCTTATTTTGCCACGGCATTATCGCAAGGGATGAACTTACAATTATATGTTCAGTCGGTTGTTAAAGCACTTGAGTTTACCGACCTGATCCCCGGTATTGCCAAAACATTTTTCTTCGGGTACATCGTAGGTTTAGTTGGTTCTTATAAAGGTTTTACAACAAAAAACGGTACCGTTGGTGTAGGACAGGCTTCTACAAGTGCGGTTGTATTATCTTCATTGTTAATTTTACTTTCAGATATGGTACTCGTTAAAATTACGGTTTGGTTATGGAGTTAGTACTCGAAGTAAATAACCTCTCAAAAGCCTTCGGTTCCAATGTGATTCTCGATGACCTTTCGCTGAAAATAAACGAGGGAGAAAATATTACTGTATTCGGACAGAGCGGAACCGGTAAGAGTGTATTGTTAAAATGTATTGTCGGACTTTTAGAGCCCGATGAGGGAGAAATTAAATTTTATGGCGAATCGATTTTAAACAAATCGATGGATGAAATTAACAAGGTTAGAAAAGATATAGGATTTTTGTTTCAGAGTGCTGCGCTGTATGATTCTATGACCGTGCGAGAAAATCTTGAATTCCCGTTACGCAGAAATCATAATTTTTCTGATGAAGAGGTTGATGAAAAAGTAATAACCGCTTTGGAGCAGGTTGGATTAGCGAAAGCAATTGACAAAATGCCATCTGAACTTTCGGGAGGTATGAAAAAAAGAATAGGACTGGCACGCACAATTATTACAAGACCGAAACTAATTTTGTATGATGAACCGACTACCGGTCTTGACCCAATTACTACAAAAGAAATAAGTTTGTTAATTACAAAACTTCAGCATGAATTGAAAACAACCTCTATTGTAGTAACGCATGATATACTTTGCGCCAAAATTGTCTCGGACCGCGCTGTTGTGTTAAAAGAAGGTAAGCTTAGGTATGAAGGCAGCCTTGAAAATTTATTTAATAACGATGACAAATTTCTTCGCAACTTTTTTAGCGATGAAATATTCGATGAAAACCGGGAGTGATAATGGCTAAAAAAACATCTACACTAAAACTTGGAATATTTATTTTTATAGGTTCAATGGTGCTTGTGCTTTCTGTTTTTCTTATCGGCGATAAGGATGCGTTATTCAGTTCCACCTTTGAGATAAAAGCATATTTTAAAGACATTCAGGGACTTCGTAACGGCGCTTCGGTTCGCCTAAGCGGCATTGATGTTGGAACTGTGAGCAAAGTAGAGATTATCGGCGCCGACTCAACCGGTAACGTGGAAGTTACTATGGAACTTATTGAGGATGTTAAAAAGTTTATAAAAACCGACACAAAAGCAACGATAGAAACTGAAGGATTAGTGGGGAATAAAGTAGTGGTATTAAAAATAGGCACTGCTGATGCAAGTGAAATCACAAGCGGCGGAACTATTCAAGCTAAGGAACCGCTAAGTTTTGCAGACATCATTGAGGAAACTCAAGGAGTAATGCATTACACAAAACAGATGACAAAAGACCTTGCTGAAATTGTTAATCGTGTAAACCGGGGTGAAGGCAGCATCGGAAAATTATTAAATGATGAGCAGCTTTACGAGGATGCTACGCAGCTAACTCGAAGTGCAGACAAAAGTCTTCAAGCCATTACAACAGAATTTCAAGATTTATCCGATTTGTTTAGCAGTTTAGGCGAGGGTGTTCAAGTGGTAGTTAAAAATGTAGACCACGTGGTTGGTGAAATTGATACGATGGTAACCGATATAAACCAGGGTAAGGGCTTGCTTGGTTCTTTAATAG
>JAIOIM010000812.1 GCA_019912505.1 Ignavibacteriaceae bacterium | reverse complement strand
CTATTACGCAAAGCAATTTACAAACTTGCGAAGTACGCAAAACCAGGCTGATTATATTGCAATAACACGTAAAATATTTAAAACTAAAGCTGAAGAATATTCTGCTTTTATTGCCGATAAATATAATGTGAACGCAAAGGTGGTAAATGTAGATGACATTTATGACGAGTTTTCATACGGATTTTTTAATCCCGAAGTGATAAAAGATTTTCTCAAAACTACACATAACACCTGGCAAGCACCATTTCCAAAATATGTTTGTTTAATAGGAGGCGCTACTTATGACTATCATGGAAATAAAACCATCTATCAATCTTTGCCGCCAAAATATAATTATGTTCCTTCATTTGGTGCGTCAGTAAGTGACAATTGGTTTGTATCCTGGGATACTACCGGGGCATATATCCCGCAAATGAACATAGGGAGAATCCCGATAAAATCAGTCGAAGAACTTGATTATTATATGAACAAACATCTATCATTTGTGTCTAAACCTTTTAACGATTGGAACAAACGTTATATGTTTTTTTCAGGCGGTAACTTTACCGATCCTGCACAGCTAGCACAATTAAAGGCTGTTAACGATTTTGTAATAAATAATTATGTTGCACCTGCACCCATAGGCGGAAACTATAAACATTTTTATAAGACTGCAAACCCGAATACTAATTTTGGACCCTACACTCCTGAAGAAATCCAGCAAACGATTAATGATGGTTCAGTTGTTATTTCTTATCTTGGACACAGCGGTACACAGACGTGGGACAATTCAATTACGCAGCCCGCGCAGTTAAAAAATAATGTCCGCAGAAATCCTTTGATTACTGATTTCGGTTGTTCAACAGCACGGTTCGGAGAGCCTGACATTACATCTTTTTCGCAACTTTTTTTACTTGATCCGGATGGGCAAGCAATAGGTTACATTGGCAATTCATCGCTTGGGTTTTTATCAACTTCTATAGTTGCTCCAAAATTATTTTATAAAAAAGTTTTTCAGGATTCTGTAAATACAATTAGCAAGGCACTAAAAGAAGCAAAATTAGAACTTTTACAAAACTATGGAAGTTCGGGTGTTTATAAGTTATTCGCACTTACAAATACGTTAATCGGTGACCCGATTGTTAAACTGCCAATTCCTGGAAGTCCTAATTTATCAATCACGGCTTCTAATATTTTATTAGTGCCGGAGAATCCATCAGACAATCTTGATTCGATAAGTTTAAATATAAATTATTTCAATTTTGGTAAGGTTCTTAACGATTCATTTAAAGTACTTATCAAAGATACTTACAACGATTCTACCACATTTCAATTTTTAGTTGATAAAGTGTTACCAAAATATACTGATAGTATTAAGATAAATATTCCAGTGAAATTCATGCCCGGGTCACATAATTTAACTGTGACTCTTGATGCAGATAACCAAATTGAAGAAATCTCGGAAAATGATAATTTGGCGAACATAAATTTTGTTGTTTTAAGTTCAGCTGTTAGAAGTACAATCCCAAATCTTGTTGAGAACCAACTCTCTGATTCTTTCATCTTTTTAAATCCCGGGAGGCTACCTACTTCCGATTCATTATCGATTGAAATAAGTGAGACTAATAA
>JAIOIM010000082.1 GCA_019912505.1 Ignavibacteriaceae bacterium | reverse complement strand
TAAGGGCTCCTTATATTATTTTTATGGTGCCCTAATTTATCTGTTTTACTGACATTTCTATCGAGTCGTATCTATGACATTTCTATTGTGCTATTACACGCCGTTATATGGCAACGAAAATAGCTTGACAAAAATGTTTAAAAAAACTAAATTCGGTCTAAAAAAGGACTGGTGTATGAAGCTAAGTGAATCTGTAAAATCAATAAGTTATCTTAAAGCAAATGCAGCAAATTTAATTGATGATATAAACAAAAATCAAAAAACATTTGTAATTACCCAAAACGGTGAAGCCAAAGTAGTAGTACAAGACATAAAAATGTACGAAAAAATGCAAGAAACAATGGCAATGTTAAAATTATTGGCTATGACGAATTCAAAAAGTAAAGATGCAACTGATATCAAAACTACATTTAGTGAATTGAGAAATGAACTAAAATCTTTACATTAGTATGAAATACAAAGTATTAATTGATCCTCTCGCAAAACAAGATATAAAGGAAATATTCTTCTATGTTGCTTCCAACGATAATATATCTTCAGCAGATAAACTTCTAGATTCAATTGAAAAAACTATTTCTAAATTAGAAGAATATCCTGAAAGAGGTCACATTCCACAAGAATTAAGACAAACCGGAATAAAAAGATATTTAGAAATACATTATAAACCTTATCGAATAATTTATGAGATCGAAAATAATCTAATATATATACATAGTGTTCTCGATGGCAGAAGAAATATTCAAGAAATATTTAGTGAAAGATTATTGAGATAACTATTGCCATTTAACAAGTTATTCCAATTAAAGTCAACTCGTAATTTAGATGTTCGATAAAATATTTTTAATCACTTTCGCGGCGGGGTTATCCCGATTTTTGAGGATACAAATTTTCGCTATTTGGGATATGAAAGATTTGAATTAAAACAAACCTTGCTTTTTGCTATGTAAAAAGTAGAAGGAAATCTTTAAAATAAAATAATATTAACCGCGGTGTTGTGTTTTCATAACTTATCCCGCTCTGACGGATAAAACGCTGTTATATTGATTGAAAAATTAAAGTAGGGATTTATAATTTCGAGAGCCGTGTAGAATTCTATAAATAAGAATTGTACTTTTTTCTAAAGTGCAAAAGATGATATAATTTTGAGCAATTATGTATCTGTATCCTAGATTTCTGATTTCCTCATCTCTGGGTATTCAGCCCAGATAAGGATAATCAGAAAATAGTTCTAAGTTCTTTTCAATTTTGGTTGCGATTGTTTCAGCGGCAATCAGATTATCAGTTGCAATAATTTTACAATTTCTGTAAAGTCTTCTTCTGCAATTTTGAGAAGTCTAATTTTATATTTATCTGTCGGCATTAATTGCAGACCTAATATTTGCCATAACTTGTTTTAAGGTTCGTCCTTTATCGCCATCAGCTTTTTGGTTTTGGGCAACGGATAGTTTTCCAAGTAAATCAAGTTTTAATTGCAGCTTTGAATAATTAGACATAGACATAACAACCAAGTCGCCTTTGCCATTTTTTGTGATAAAGATGGGTTCATTGGAATCATGGGCTAATTCAGAAATTTCGTTTGATTTGTTTCTTAAATCAGATATTGGTTTTATTATTGGCATTTTCTACTCCTCTGTTTGTGTCAAAATTATATCATTATTATGAAAAACGCAGAAGTTATTTAAATAGCAGCCTAACCCGCCCCTCAACGCCGCCGCTCTGCCAGAGGAGGCAAACTATTTTAGTTTGGCGGATTTATGATTAAAAAATATTAAACCATTTTATTTAAGAAAATTTTGAATGAGTACTATAAATAAAGGATTCTATAAGTATGTGTTAGATTTTATTATCGTTATGCTTGGTGTATTTTCTGGCATATTAATAAGCGAATGGAATACCAATCAAAATATTAAACAGTTTAGAAT
>JAIOIM010000811.1 GCA_019912505.1 Ignavibacteriaceae bacterium | reverse complement strand
TCGCAAGTTGAACTTAATTTATCGAACTTGCCGGAAAGCTATGTAATGATGCAAAATTTTCCGAACCCGTTTAACCCTGCTACAAAGATAAAATATTCACTTCCGGTATCAAGCAGCGTAAACGTGTCGGTTTATAACTCGCTCGGTGAACTTGTTTCTGAATTAGTAAATAAATCGCAGCCTGCCGGTTACTATGAACTGAACTTCAACGCATCAGGTTTAGCAAGCGGAATATATATTTACAAAATTGAAGCCCTCTCAATTGACGGGTTAAAGAATTTTTCCGATATAAAGAAGATGATGTTAGTTAAATAAAAAGTGCTTTATTAAATATACCGGCATCCCATCATTTGGGTTAGCCGGTTTTTTTATCACCTCACAAAATGCGGCATGTCAAATGGAATTTCGATTGACAATTCCACCAACCCTTTATATTCTCCTTCTTCAAACCATGGGGTTTGATATATAAATTTTTTCTTCCTGTTTTTTTCGATGGTGTAAACATTTGGTTTTTTACCCGAAATTATCTCTTGAATTTTTTCGTTAGACGGCTCGCTGTGACACTCAAAGAGATTTGAACCAATAAGTTTACTTCCGCCATCATTTGCAAATGCTTGTAATGATTTATCGTTCATATAAATTATTTTGTTTTCAGCATCGCTTACTGTTATAGCTGCCGGAAATTCTTTTTGCCAGTTCATAGTTCTCCATATTGTTAAAAATATTTTGATATTTAATGCTTGCTTAAATCCTATACGGTTATGTCTTTAAAATAGTAATGTTCAATTATTTATTAATATCCTCCTCCAGCGCTGGAATAATTTGGCTTTAATAATTCTATGATAATTGAATTTCTAAACCGCTCGTTTTACTTTTCTCTTATTTCTATCAACTCTTTAGCTCTTGCTAGCGCGAGATCAATGTTTCCGCAAATATCCGCCGGATTTACTTTTTTGAAAAACCCGCTGCCTTCAAGCACAAACATAGGCTGTGCATGAATACCTGAAAATATAAGTTCGGTACCTTCTTTTTGTGATGATTTTAAAAGCTCCTCTAAGGAATAAATACCGGTTGAGTCAATAGCCGGAACATTACGCATTCTTATGATTCTTACTTTAGGAGGTTTTGCTACCTGATCGATTGCTTCCTTAAATTTAGATGCGGCTCCGAAAAAGAATGGTCCGTTTATTTCATAAACTTCCACACCTTCGGGTATATTTCTTTTATCTATCGACATCGGATCAAGACGCTCTTCTTCATCATTAAACTCACGCGTAAAAACACCAACATTTGTCACCATCGCCATCCGGCGCATAAACAAAAATACGGCGAGCAGCATTCCAATTTCTATCGCAATCGTAAGA